>CAJXCU010000030.1 GCA_913051935.1 uncultured Flavobacteriales bacterium | reverse complement strand
CGAGTTTTTCCTCCCAATTGTCCATTAATGCTATTTTTCTTTTTGGCGTTCTCCTTATCTCTGTCCACCATGGAAGATTCTCCACAATAAATGCCGATAGATCTCCAATACTCGTATTGTTAGTTTGTGTGTTTATTTGTGTACTTCCTCCAATAATTAGGTGTTTTGCATTATATAACTTTCGGTTGGGATGGTTTTCATAGTAGATGGCAAGAAGATCCTTACCACCCGCGTAATGGTTTTCATACAAGGAATCTACTGTAATTGGCAATAGCTTTGATCTATTTACACTTGTACCTGAGGATTTGGCAAACCAGGATGTTTTTCCTGGCCAAAGTACGTTTTCTTCTCCTTCAATTTGTCTTTTAATATATGGATAGAGAGAATCGTAATTACTCAAGGGGACCTGCAGTTGAAATTGTTCCTTGGAGCTTATTTTACTGAAGTTGTAGTTAATTCCAAAGCTGGTGTTTCGAGCTTTTTCAATTAACTGCTCTAAAACTTTTTTTTGGCACTCGATAGGTGAGAATGAATAATTTTTTATTCTTGGAATCCGTTTTTTGATGATATGTGAAAAAACGGCATTAAAAGGCATGGAAATGCAATTGCTTTTTATTTAGCCCCACAAAAGGACACTAATAAGTATGCCCAATAGAATAACTGTAATAATGGTTCCGATAGCATTGGTGGACTCTTCAAAAAAATCGTCAGACATAAATAAAGTTTTATTTAACAAAAATAATTAAATGAATCATTATTTGGCGAATTATAAAAATTAATCTCGTCCTCCCATGACGCGCAGTAATGAAAGAAACAGATTGATAAATAAAATGTAGAGCTGTAGGCCCCCAATAAGCGCAATTTTACTTTTTTGGCCTTGACTCATTTGGCCGCTTTGAACCATATTTTTTAACGCTTGCATGTGGTAGGCAGTCAATCCCGTGAATACAAATACCCCGAGGCAAGCAATGATGAATCCCATAGAGTTACTACCAATAAAAATATTTACAATGGAGGAAATAAACATTCCGATGAATACCATGTATAGTAGGCTACCAAACTTACTAAGATCTGTTTTCGTGGTGTACCCTAAAATTGCCATCCCCCCAAAGGCGCCCGCGGATACAAAGAAAGTATTCGCAATAGCCTGTATTTCATAGACAAGAAATATTGATGAAAGCATCAAACCCATCAAGCCTGAATATAGAATAAAAAGCAAGGTCAGCGATAGCATCGAAAGTTTGTTATATCCCCACTGAATCACAAAGCTTAGTGCAATTGGAGCGAAAAGAACAACATAAAATGAAGCGGATAATCCTCCAGTAGCATTCAAAAAGTATTCACTGAAGAGACTTGGGTCATTTCCAACTCGGTAAGCGATAATTCCAGATATTCCCAGAGCAGCGAACATGTAGGAGTAAACCGTCCTAAAAAAGTCTCTTACTGCTTCAGCTTTATTTTCAGTTCGGCTATTTTCAAAAATGGTATTCATGTAGTTTATTTTAGAAATTTTAGTTTATTTCAGTGGGTTTTATTGTCCAAAGTTAATGATTCAAAAACAACAAACGTATCTCATTAAACCCGATTCTATTAAAATGGTTCTTTACCCCCATAGTATTCAACAAAGTTGTTTTCTGTTTCGAACAATTTTATTTTGACCAGTTGTGCTCCCTTTGCTTTAATTAACTCTTCCATTTCTTCCCAGATTCCTATCGCTAAGTTTTCAGTGGATGACATTTTTTTCGCCATGAAAGGGACATCCAGGTCAATATTCTTATGATCGACTTTTTCAATTACATGCTCTTTAATGATTTTGCCAAGCTCTTTTAAATTCATGACGAAACCTGTTTCTTCGCTGGGTATGCCCTTAACAGTTACGAAAAGCTCAAAGTTATGTCCATGCCAGTTCCTATTGCTGCATTTCCCAAATACTTCCATGTTTTTTGACTCAGACCAATCCTCTCTTCTGAGTCTATGCGCTGCATTAAATGTTTCCCTTCTCGTAATATAAATAGGCTTCATAAACATTAAATTTCTATCGTGTATTCAGTAGTGGATTTATAAATACCGTCTCTGTCTAAGTGGTCCAAATTAACCTGACAAAAGGTGTTGGTTAGTCTAAATTGATATGGCGTTTTGATTTTTATGTAATTTTCTGTGAATCCATGCAAGTATCCATCATGGTTATCTTCTTCGAATAGCACTTTTCTTTTTGTTCCTTTATTGGATTCATAAAAATGGCGTTTTTTTCGGTCCGATAGGAGATGTAAAACTCTACTTCTTTCCTTTCTTTTTGGAATAGGAACAGTGTTGTCCATTTTCTTTGCCGTGGTATTAGCACGCTCAGAATAAGTGAAAACATGAAGGTAAGAGATGTCTAATTTTTTTAAGAAGTTTACGGTTTCATCGAAATAGGCATCTGATTCTCCTGGAAAGCCGACAATGACATCAACACCAATACATGTATCAGGGCGCAGTGTTTTAATATATTCAATTCTTTCACGATATAAGGCTGTGTCATATTTGCGACGCATTGATTTTAATAATGCGTCATTTCCAGACTGAAGTGGAATATGAAAGTGAGGCACAAACTTCTTAGATTTTTTTAAGCAAAATTCAATAATTTCATTGGATAAGAGATTTGGTTCAATCGATGAAATTCTAAAGCGGTCTATTCCTTCAATTGTTTCAAGCCCCTTTATAAGGGTGAAAAAGTCTTCTTCACCTCCTTGGCCAAAGTCTCCAATATTTACGCCGGTAAGTACAATCTCCTTGACATCTTTAGCAGCGATTTTTCTTGCCTCATCTAGTGTTTCGGCTACACTCGCATTCCTGCTTTTTCCTCGCGCAAGTGGAATGGTACAAAAGGTGCAAAAATAGTCACATCCATCTTGAACCTTTAAAAAGGACCGGGTTCGGTCCCCTACAGAAAAAGAAGGAACGAACTCTTTTGTTTTTTTGATGCTATCAAATGCAACAAAAGGCTGCTTGTTTTTTTTATCTAAGCGCTCTAAATGCTCGAGTACATTAAATTTTTCATTGGCACCAAGTACCATATCCACACCTTCCATTTTGCTAATTTCAATCGGTTTAAGTTGCGCAAAGCAACCTACGATAATAACAAATGAGGATTGATTTATGCGCTTCGCTTTTTTCACAAGTTGACGACATTTTTTATCTGCATTTTCGGTTACTGAGCAGGTATTAATGATGTAAATGTCTGGTTGCTCGTCAAAGTTAACCTTTGCGATACCCGCATCTGAGAATAGTCTTGAGATTGTCGAAGTTTCTGAGAAATTCAACTTGCAGCCAAGCGTATAAAAAGCAACTTTTTTGTACTGATTCATGATTGATTGAATACAAATTTACAAGTTCACCGATGGTTAACAAAATTCAAACCTATCTTATTGTCCAATTTAATGGTATAAACATAGATATTCACTAAATTTGCGGCAAATTCAATACTATGAAATTCGATATTGCTGTTGTTGGTGGAGGTATTGTTGGTGCAGCAACCTTTTACAAGCTTCAAAAAAGGAACCCAAACCTTAAAATAGCATTGTTTGAAAAAGAACCTGGTCTAGCAGACCACCAAACGGGTCATAATTCGGGTGTCATTCATTCAGGTTTATATTATAAACCAGGTAGTTTAAAAGCTAAAAATTGTATTGAAGGAAGGCATGAGCTTGTTGCCTTCTCAAAAGAGTATGGTATCCCTCATGATGTTTGTGGTAAAGTAGTTGTGGCAACCCAGAAAAATGAATTGACAAATATGGATCGCATATTTGCCATTGGTACTGAAAATCGAATTGAAGGAATTGAAAAGATTAGTGCCGACCAAGTGAAAGAGATAGAACCACATGTTGAATCTATCGGTGGTATTTGGGTACCATGCACAGGAATCGTTGATTTTGTCGCGGCTACAAAAAAAATGGTGGAGCTTGCTTTGGCGCTAAATAAAGATAGTAAGGTTTTTATGGGGTGTGAAGTTCAAGATATTGAAAAGAAAGACGAATATTCCATTCTACATACGAGTAAAGGTGATTTTCAATCAAACTATCAAGTCTTCTGCGCTGGTTTGCAGGCAGATAGATTGGCCAAAAAAGATGGCGTTGATTTGAAAGAGAAAGTAGTCGGGTTCCGTGGTGATTACTACGAGCTTACACCTAAAGCCCAGCACAAAGTCAAAAATTTAATTTATCCAGTACCGAATCCTGATTTTCCTTTTTTGGGCGTTCATTTTACACGTATGACCAATGGTGAGATCGAATGCGGTCCAAATGCTGTGTTCACCTTTAAGCGAGAAGGTTATGAGAAAACTGATTTTTCATTGACCGATACAGTAGATGCATTATCCTACAAAGGCACTTGGAAATTATTTTTCAACAATATGGCTTTTGGCATCAATGAATACCGAAGAGCTTTTTCAAAAAGACTTTTTCTGAAAACCTTACAGCGTATGATTCCGTCATTGGAATCCGATGATATTCGTCCAGGACGAGCAGGTGTCAGAGCACTTCTTTTATCGCAGGATGGGGACACGCGAGATGATTTTCGAATAGAGTATCACGGCAATTCAATACATGTTTTGAATGCACCTTCACCTGCCGCTACAGCTTCTCTTGCCATCGGTGATTATGTCTCTGAGGCAGCTGAAAAACATTTTTCAATTAAATAATTAGGATTTAAACAGTTGCAATGTTGATAATATTTTTTAGACGACTTTTGGCAGCATTTAAAATAAATTTACCTTTAGTAAAAACCCCCTATGTTTGACGACGACGAAGACGAAAGCAATGAAAATTATCTAAAGGAAGATTTAGAGAAATTTGAATCTTACATTAAAGGAAACAATGCTGTCTTTATTGACAGTGATCGATTGGAAGCCATCGTTGACCATTATTTGATCAATGGAAACTTTACCAAAGCGCTACTCGCCACGGACATGGCAATTGCACATTTTTCCTATAATGGTTTGTTTTCTTTGAGAAAAGCTCAGTCTTTGACAGGGCTTGGAAAGTTGAACGATGCAATTGATGTGCTAGATAATATCCAGTCGTTTGGGGTGCCCTCATTTGAATTTCATTTGACAAAGGCTTCGATTTTCAGCCAACTTAAGGATGCTAAAAATGCCATTAAGAATTACACATTAGCAATTGAAGCTGCAGGTGAAGAGGATATTGATGATATCTATTTAGACATCGCTTTAGAGTATCAAAATTTAGGTAAGTTCAAGGAGGCAATAGACATACTTCGAACGGCGATAACAGTAAATCCTCAAAATGAAGGAGCGCTCTATGAAATTGCCTTTTGTTACGATCAGCTTGGTGATTATCAACAGGCCATATCGTGTTATTCTCAATTTATCGATGAGAATCCTTATTCTTTTACGGCTTGGTACAACCTCGGTAATGCCCATAGTAAACTTGAAGACTATCCAAAGGCGATTTGGGCCTATGATTACTCACTTTTAATTAATAAAGATTTCGGTCCTGCCCATTTCAATATGGCCAATGCCTATTTATCACAAGAGAAGTTTTTTAAAGCCATAGAGCATTTCAACGAATGTATGCGTATTGATGGCGATGATGCCTCGGCATATTGTTACATTGGAGAGTGTTATGAGCAGTTGAATGAATTGGAGCTATCAAAGCACAATTACAAGCGAAGTATTGAATTGGCACCGATGCTCTCTGAGGCTTGGCTTGGACTTGGTATTATTGAGGACCTCGAGGGAAGGACACGTGAAGGAATTGTGTTGATTGAGAAAGCGCTTGAATTTGAACCAAGCAATGCAGGTATCATGCATGTACTTGCAGGAGCGTATGAAAAGATCTCCGAATTCGAGCTGGCAAAAGAATTTTATAAGGGTTCTTTAGAACTAAATCCACATGACGAGGAATGTTTGTCAGATTATATTGAGCTGCTCACAGAAGAATCTCCTGCAAATGCTTTTGAGGTATTACAAGAGTTTATTGGGGAGCATAAAGAAAATCGGATTGCAGCGGTATTGAAAGTTAATTTATATTGGTTGCGTGGTCAAAGGGAAGAAGCCTTACATTTGTTCTCAAAATGCCTTCAAGAAAATGGTAAAAAAGCCAAGTCAATTTTTGAAATCAATCCAAATTTACTAGACGATCAGGATTTTTTAAACCTATCACAAGACTAAATCAAATGAATTTTAAATTGTCCTACATTCCGAAGCGTTCGGAAAAACCCCGTAATCAAGGTCTTACCATGATGATGGATAAAGGCCTTAGCTTGAGGCAAACCGAAGACTTTATCGAGGCATCAGGACATCTAAGTGATGTAATTAAGTTTGGTTTCGGAACAGCCTTTGTCACTCAGAAGCTTGAAGAAAAAATTAAGCTTTATAAGTCCGCAGGTATACGTCCATACTTTGGAGGTACGTTGTTTGAGGCTTTTTATGCGAGGGGAAAGTTTAATGAGTTTCGACGCCTTATTTCCAAATATGAGTTGGATTTAGCCGAAATATCTGACGGGTCAATTATTATTCCTCATGATGAGAAATGTGAGTTGATTCGAAAACTATCAAATGACTGTACCGTAATGTCAGAGGTGGGCTCGAAAGACTCAGGTATTCTTATTTCTCCTGCCAAATGGATTCGAATGATGCAGTCTGAGCTAGAAGCTGGAAGCTGGAAGGTTATTGCAGAGGGCAGAGAGGCAGGAAATGTGGGGGTTTTTCGTCCAAATGGGACAGCCCATACTTTATTGATCAATAGAATCATTGCAAAAATTAAACCCTCAGATATACTCTGGGAGGCTCCGCAAAAAAATCAACAGGTTTGGTTTATTAAGCTTTTTGGTGCAGAAGTCAACCTCGGTAATATCGCACCTAACGATGTGATTCCTTTGGAATGTTTGCGTTTGGGATTAAGGGGAGATACATTCTTTGAGTTTTTACCCAAGAAATACGAGGAGAGATTGAAACAGGTCAACGAAGAAGAGCATGTTGATCAAGAAAACGAATCATAAAGCGAATTTTCCGCAACCCACGGTTTAGTATGAACTTATAATCAATCACTTGCGTAGTATAATTTCAATTTACCTGTCATTTTATACATTTCTAGATAGGTATTGATTTTGGTTAATAAAAAGTCAAAATACTGCAAGGATTGATTTTCATAAGTATTCTTAAAAGTAACCAGCTCAATAGAATTGAGTGTACCGAGATTAAATCTCTTTTCCGCTAGCTGCCATGCTTGTTTTGCGTAATCTAAGTTTAGCTCAGCTAGGACAACAAGTTCGGAATTTCCTTTGAACGTGCTGATCAATGTAGATAATGAGTTCTCCATTGATTTTCTCATATTGTCATAAGTAAGTGCAGCAATAGATTCTTGAATTTTAGATGCCTCAATTGCTCTCCTATTTTTCCAGTTGTTGAATAAATTATACCTTAAATTAAGTCCCCCGTTATACATAATTACCTCAGTAGTTATTTTTAGGTTTGGATCATTCAGATCTCTAAACCAGCTTTTGGCCGGCGTAAAACCAGCCTGAAGGGACAGCGTAGGGTATAAAAATGATTTTTGAAAAGCTGTATTGGTTCTTTGAAGCTCTATGGCGAGGTATTGATTTTTTAGCTCCTGGTTCGCGCTTGGTAAACTAGAAACGGCATCTTTAAAGTCGATGATCGGGAATTCAAGATCAAATTCATCAGTAAGATTTGGGATCGCCTCAATTTTTAGCGGCACATTCATCAAAAGGAAAAGATTCCGAATGCTATTTTCAAAAGATATTTTCTGTATTGTAGCATTTATACTATCTGAAAAGTAAAGGTTTTTAAATTGCAGCGCTTCTAATGAATTGGATGAACCAATTTCATTTTTTAAATCATAATATTTAAAGCGATCGAGTGAGTTTTTTTTCAATTCATTCAAGGCATTTAGTTTTTCTTTTTGAGCCAAAGCTTGATAATACGCCCGAAGCACCTCCAAAACCGTTGATTCAATCACCGCAATTGCGTTTCCTTTGCTCTGTGACTCAAGCTTTACCAACCTTTGTTTGGATATTCGTACGGAAAAACCACTAAATAAATTCATATTTAAGGAAAGGTTGGGCGATAAATTTGTTGAAAGAATTACACCTGGGGTGAAGGTAAAGGGATTATTGGTATTGTCTTGAATTGTCGTATTTGCTCCAATATTTAGGGAAATGGTAGGATACAGTCCCGCTTCACTCCAGGTATTGTTTTTTTCAGAAATACGCTGCTGTGCAGCACTGATTTGTATGGCGTAATTGTTTTTCAGAGAAATAAAAACAGCATCTTTGGCCGATAAATTTTGAATTTCTTGACTGAAACAGCAAAGAATCGAAAAAAGTGAAAAAAAACAGATAAAAAATTTAGCGCTCATTTTTTAATTTTCCATTTAATTTAAATACTGGTTCTACATCAATTGATGAAGCCTTTTCACCTCGAAGTATAAACCTTCCGAGCCGCGCTCTGTCATTCCACAATAAGATTGCTGAAGGGTAAAAGAAAAGTATAAATACAGTTCCAAATAATACACCAAAAGCAATTGAAGTGGCCATTGGAATCAAAAATTGTGCTTGCATGCTGGTTTCGGAAATCATTGGCAACAAGCCTGCTACTGTGGTTAATGAAGTGAGTAGGATAGGTCTAAAACGGGAGGCTGCGGCCAAAATTGCGGCTTCTTTAATATTTTTACCCTCTAGAAGCAAACCATTATATCGGTCTAAAAAGACAATAGCATCGTTGACAAGTACACCAATTAACGCAATCATTCCGAATACAGATAGGATTGATACCGGTATACCAACTAGGCCGTGGCCAATAATTGATCCTGCAATACCAGATGGAATGACAAGCATAATTAAAAATGCTTGTGATAGACTATTAAAATGCAGCATCAGAATTACGAACATTAAGAAAATGAGCACGAGTGTAATATACTGCATAGAATTTCCAGTTTTTTCACTACGTTCAAATTGTCCAAGCTTCAGGGTTTGAACATTTGGATATAAAGAGGTGACCTTGGGTATAATCGAGTCAAATATTTTAGTATTTATATTTGCGACCTCCTCAGGATCAATAGTTTCTGCATCAATTTTAACGATGCGCTGGCCATTTCTTCTTTTTAAACTTTCGGGAGCACGCCCGATAGAGTAGTCACATATTTCACGCAAGGGAATACGCATTCCTTGTGCATTTTTGATTTTCATTTCAAATAGGTCGTATGTACTGTTGCGATCTTCTAGAGGATAGCGAACCCAAATCTTAATTTCATCTGTTCCAATAATGACCCTCTGCGCCTCTTGTCCGAAGAAACCTTGTCTTATTTGATTCAAAACCTCTCCCTTAGATAAGCCAAATAATTCAGCTTGTGGTTTCATTTTTAGTTGAATTTCGTTCCTTCCAGGGGGTAGATTGTCTTTAATATTAATCACACCACTCATTTGACCAAGCGCTTTCTTGATGCCATCCCTGGCATTCATTAGATTTTTATCATCAAATGAGGTCAGGCCGATCTCTATTTCCTTACCGAATCTATTGAATCCCCCGACGTAGAGGTTTTCCGCGATTTTACCTTGATTTAGGTCATTAATTCTCACATTAATTCGATTCATTAGGGTATCCAAAGGGATTTCAGAATCCTCAGCATTGACAAAAACACTAATGCCGCCAGTATGGTTACCTACTTGACCAATATTTTGTGTAAAACCAATGTTGCTGGTGTAATAGGTCATGATTTCATCTCCGGATTGCTTTTTAATTCTGTTGTTTTCTTCAAGCAGAATGAGTGTCGCTTGTTCGATGAATTTCCCTGTTTCCTTCTCATTTGTTCCGGGAGTATAGGCTACCTCAATACTAAAAAAGTCTGGTTGTATATTTGGAAAAAATGTAGAGGACAAGGTGCCATTGACCAGTAATGAAATAACAAATACTGTGAATAATAGCGGCACGAAGAAGGTAAAACGGTACCAGCGTTTGGTTTGTCCAACAAGAAGTGAGACAGTTTGTGTAAAAAGATGGTCCCTTATCCATCTGATCAATGAATCTGCGGTACTTCTGATCTTACCCTCAACTGGTGACTTAGAGAATCCGGCATGTAGAATGAAAATACCAAATAGGCCGAGGGTCATCGGAAATAATATTAAATCCCATGATGGTTCTGATGGAAATATGTAATAGGCACTGGCGCATGTAGCCACTCCGACGGCCATAAATAAAATACCGATGCCAACACCCAATGGTTCTTCTTTGGTTTCGGCCAAAACTGATTTTTTAGATAGGTGAGAGGGGAGTGTAATCATTCCCTCAAGAATTGAAAATATCAGACATGCAATCACCACAAATGCCATTTCGCGCATTATTTCTAGGCCTTCTACAAAAAATAATACGGAGAATGCGACAATTGTTGTAATCACGGATGAACATACAGAGGGCAGTACCTCCATTGTCCCATCAATAGCTGCCTGTTTTGCACTTTTACCCTTTTCAAAATGTGCGTAAATATTTTCAGCAATCACAATTCCGTCATCTACCAATATTCCAACTACTAGAATCATTCCAAATAGAGAGATCATATTAATGGTAATCCCATAGAAAATTCCTAAAATGAACATACCCAAAAAGGAAAAAGGTATTCCAAAGGCGACCCAACTGGACAGCTTAATGTTTAGAAACATACCTAGAAATAAGAGGACCAAAATTAAGCCCGTTACACCATTTTTTGTTAGCAAATCAATTCTTCCTTCAAGTAGTTCATTGAATTCAAAGTAAATGTCAAATTGAAAATCTGTATTTTCTTTGTTGAAGCGTTCTTGATAATTATGAAGGGTTGAAGATATTTTCTCAATGTCCTGAGAAGGAGATTTTTCAATTTGGAATGAAACTGCCGGAAGCCCATTGAAAGAGGATTTTTGCGAGTTTTCTGAATACCCAAGTTTTACATCTGCTACATCTTTTATTTTTACTTTCTCACCTGAAGGAAGCCCCCTTAGCACAATTTCAGAAATTTCGTTCTCAGTGAGCACCTTGTTATTCGAGCGGATATTCATTTCTTGAGACGCTCCTCGAATTTGTCCTGTGGTAATATTGAGGTTTTGTGAGGAAATTGCCATTGATACCTCCTGAAACGAGGTATTGTAGCGAACAAGATCATTTTCTCTTACATCAATTGAGATTTCTTTTGTCGGGAATCCCATTTTTACAATTTCAGTGATGTTTTTTGTGTTCAGTAAGTCCTGCTCAACCTTCGTGGCTAGATCCACAAGCTCAATTTCTGAAATGTTTTTATCCTTGGCAGATATACCGATAAAAGCAACAACGCTGCCCATCCCACC
Source organism: uncultured Flavobacteriales bacterium (assembly GCA_913051935.1). Taxonomy (GTDB): domain Bacteria; phylum Bacteroidota; class Bacteroidia; order Flavobacteriales_D; family Crocinitomicaceae; genus UBA952. Next base: position 15,848 of record CAJXCU010000030.1, on the reverse strand, counting down.
AGAAGTTATTTTATTTAAAATAGGCTTCTCTGCACCGGCAGGGAAGGAGTTGATAGAATTTATTGCATTTTCAATATCACTTAACAGCTGGTCCATATTTGCATCCTGATAGGCCTTTATCCTAACTGATGCAATATTCTCAGAAGAGGTAGAATTAATTTCTTCAATCGCTGCGAGCCCTTTGATCGATTGTTCAATTTTAATCGTTACACCTTCTTCCATTTCTGTTGGAGATGCCCCAGGGTAGAATACGGAGGCGATAATGGTTTGCGGCTCTAATTCAGGAAAAAACGATTTTTTAGTTTGAAGTAAAGAGAAGATTCCAAAAATTATGACAATCGCGATGAATGCATTTCCCCAAACAGGCCGGTTGACAAAAAAAGTAATTAGTCTTCTCATTTTTGCTGAGGAATTCCGATATATTTCTTCACAGTTTTGGAAGGTTGGATATATTCTACAACCAATGTGTCTGTATTTTTTAGTCCTTCAACAAAGATTGAATCCTGCTTTTGGCTAATGATTTTGACGGATTGTTTTTTGAGCAAATTATTAAATAGCAAGTAGACCTCATTTTCTTTGACCGCTGATGCCGGAACAACTGCAACTGATTCGGATATCAGATTGTCTATACTAGCCGTAACATATTGTCCAGAAAGAAGCGACACCTGGTTTAAAGCATCAATAGAATAGTATGCATCAATCGACCGAGTGTTTTTATTGATTTCACTCGAAGTTCTGATAAGCTTCCCTTTTGCTATTTCTATTCCATTGGCATCATAAAAAGTAACATGACCTTTTTTTTGAAATCTATCAATGAAATCAATAGGGATAGGTAATCGAACCTCCATTTTCTCTAGATTGAAGACTTTGGCTATTCTGCCTCCTGGATTGATAATCGCTCCAGGTTCTGTATATACGGTACTAACCGCGCCATTAAATGGAGCTAGATAAATGTATTTAGAAATCCTTTCCTCCATTCCTTTAATGGTCCAATATTCGGCATAAATCCCTTTTGAACTGATAAAAAGTCCTTCTTTTTCTGACGAGACCTCTGGTAAATTCGGCAATAATTTACTTGGCTTGATATCGTTAAGAAAAGCACTCCATTTGTCGTAATCTTCGTTGAAATCGATGGATATATCTGGCAGAATAGCGATTAAAAGTCGAGACAGCTGCTCTTTGCGGGCATTTAAATTGTAAAACATTTCTTCAGAATCTACCCTGTAAAGAAGATCATTTTTAGCAAATTTTGTACCTGGCTTAATGAATAAATCTCCCTCTTGCAGCCTTCCTGATATTTCAAACGCTATATCCAATTCTGAAAATGGAACGATTTGTCCATATGAGCTTATCTTCAAGGACCTTTCCTGATTTTCAACTGCACAAACTGAAATATATTTCTTGGTTTCGGCATCCTTTTTTTCTATAATTTCTTCTTTCTGGTTGGCGAGCACAATGGCGTATAACGCACCAGTAGTTACCAAAACTATTGCAAAAAGTATAATTTGATTTTTTTTCATTGAACGCGATGCTTTCCAAGGTGGTTTAGTAGTTAAAAATAGTCATTCTAGAGACGATTAGGTATCAAATTTAGCGCAATAATGTCTATATCTATAATTGGATAGACTTTTGTTTTGCCTTATATTTGAACAACTGTCTCGCCATGAAATATTTTATTTTTTTTCTTTTTGCATTTCCATTTTGTTTTTGGGCCCAGTTTCAATTTTCATTTTCTGATTCAATTCAAGTTATAAGTAATAATACTGAACTTTCTATGCCTTGGGCTGGTGGTTTAAATTATCCGCAACTTTCAAGTATTGATTATGACTTTGATGGGGATTTAGATTTGCTTGTTTTCGACAGAAGTAGTAATCAACTAAAAGTCTTCGAGCACAAAATCGGAGCTGCAGGTCATTTTTACGACTATGACCATAATGGGGCACAATGGTTTCCTCAGGATTTAAGATATCGTCTTTTTGCCATCGACTATGACGGTGATGAACGAAAGGATCTATTTGCTTACGGGATTGGTGGTTTAAAGGTATACCGTAATACTGGCGATGCAACAAGCGGCCTCTCCTGGCAAGTTGTTGAAGAAATTCTTTACTCTAATAATTGGGGCACCTCCTTGAACCTTTATGTGAGTTCAACTGATATTCCTGCAATTGTTGATGTCGATGGCGATGGGGACATCGACGTATTGACCTTTCATATCGGAGGAGAATATCTAAGATACCATCAAAATCAAAGTATGGACTTATATGGCCATGCAGATTCGCTTCAATTTGAGTTGAAAAACGAATGCTGGGGAACTTTTCGTGAGGATTTAAGCACCAATACGGTTTATTTAAATGATGATACTACGCCATGTACAACCGGCAATGTTCCGAATCCTGAATTCCCATTAATTGAAGAAAGGAAAGTGAACGATGAAAAGGCGCATTCCGGCTCAACGATACTTGCGCTAGATATTGATGGATCAGGAGTGATGGACTTGATATTGGGTGATGTTGCGTTTCCAAATTTAAATTTAATGATTAACGGAGGTACTGAGGTAAATCAAAATTCTTCAATGGTCTCAACAGATCCTCTATTTCCTTCAAATAGTATTCCTGTCAGCATGCAATTGTTCCCAGCTGCATTTAATTTGGATGTTGATTTTGATGGCATAAAGGACTTGATTGTAGCACCGAATGCCAAAAATATCTCGGAAAATGAAAAAAGTGTGCATTTCTATAAAAATACGGGTAGTAATCAGGTGTCTAACTTTGTCTTTGAAACTAAGGAATTCCTTCAGGGTGACATGTTGGACCATGGTACTGGTTCAATTCCTGTGTTGGCGGATGTTGATGGTGATGACTTAATAGACCTGATGGTTGCTAATATCTTCGCCTATAAACCTGTATTGAATAAGGAAAGCAGAATTGCATACTACAAGAATACAGGGACCTCTTCATCGCCAGAATTCACACTTATTGATCGGGATTTCCAAAACCTTTCAGCATTGGAGGTTGGTATTCGCATGTATCCTGCTTTTGGTGATTTAAATGGCGACCTAAAAAATGATATGATTCTGGGATTAGAGGATGGAACACTTTCTTATTTTATAAATAATTCTTCGGGAAATATCCCTTCTTATGCCGCACCAATCTCTAATATGGAGGATGTGAACGGGACAATTATACAGAACGGGTTATATGCCGCACCTCAACTTTTTGACCTGAATAAAGATGGTCTTTTGGACCTAATTATCGGCGTTAAAACAGGGGAGCTTATTTATTATCAAAATGTGGGGTCCTCTGCAAATCCGTCATTCGAACTTGTTACAAATTTTTTAGGAGGTATCGATGTTGCGGAGTCATCCCCTAATGGATATGCTGCACCATGCTTTTTTCGTGAAAATGATACTACCTATGCGTTGATTGGTGCCGCGGATGGCCTTTCTTATTTTGCAAAGGGAATTGACGGAAATATTGGCAACGGTGAGGTTTTTGGTGATTTTATCGAGGATTATTTGGGTTTTAATGTCGGTACTTACAGTACTTTTGGTATTTCTAATATAGATGAGGATGCTGAACTAGATTTATTTGTTGGGCAAGACCTAGGTGGGTTGTTTTATCTTGAAAATGATCCCAACAATAGTGCTGGACTAATTGATTTAGAAAATGAGACCTCGATCTCTTTTTGGCCCAATCCATTTCAAAGTGAGCTCTTTGTTGAACTGATGGATCATTCCGAAAATATAACAGCGGATTTATTCAACTTGGCTGGTGAATTCATCCAATCGTACTCACTCTGTAAAAAATCAAATGTTTTCAACTTAGAACATTTGGATTCAGGTATCTATTATATTCGTTTATCCAACGGGCGTGGCACAGCTAAATTGATTAAGCTTTAAGCTATTTAATATTCAAATTTAAAACATCTTCACCCATTAGGAGACATTTTAGATTGTCTCCAATCTTCACTTCGCCAACACCCGAGGGAGTTCCAGTATAGATTAGGTCTCCTTTTTTTAATGTAATGAATTTCGAAACGTATGCGATGATTTGGTCAAAATTGAATATCATACTGTCGCTCGTTCCGCTTTGAACGATCTCACCGTTTTTCTCCAACTCAAATTTAATTCCCTCTGCCTTATTTTTTATCGGAATCCATATCTTCGACAATGGAGCACTTTGATCAAAGCTTTTTGCAATCTCCCAGGGAAGCCCTTTTTCTTTGCAATTTTGTTGAATATCTCGTGCAGTAAAATCTAATCCCAAGGTACATGAAGAGTAATAGGTATGCGCAAATTTTTCGTCTATGTTTTTTCCAACCTTATCTATTTTAAGAACGATTTCACATTCGTAGTGTAGGTTATTTGTGAATTTCGGATAAAAAAAGTCACGTGTTCTTAAAAGGGCTGATTCCGGCTTCATAAAAAAAATAGGAGCCGAAGGGAGTGGAGCATTCATTTCCTTGGCATGTTCAACATAATTTCTTCCAATGCAAATGATTTTCATTTGTTAAATTTCTTTTGAAGTGCATTGAGTTTATTGTCAAGACTTTTGGCTTCTTGAATTCTTTTTTTCTCCTTGATTTCCTCCATTGCTTTGCGCAAAACGGATTTGGTATATAGTGGAAAATCGGCTTCAAGCATCCATCCATAATAACCTGGCTCAGCCTTGGCTATGGCGGCAATGGTTTTTCCTTTATGTTTGCCGAAGTTATAAATCACTTCTTCATCACTATTCAGCGCAATGCGTCCGGCTAGATCTAAGATTTTATGATTACCTGCTTTTGAGAGCTGTGCCAATGATTGAACATCTGAGTTTAGCTTGTATTTTTCAATTTGTTTTTCTAATACTTCCCACGTAGCTTTTGTATCATTCATTGCGTCATGCGCATTCTCTAGTTCTTTTTGACAATAAAACTTATACGCTGCGACTAAAGTCCTTTGTTCCATTTTATGGAAGATGTTTTGGACATCAATAAATTCCCTTTGAGTAAGGTCAAATTCTATTCCTACGCGTAAAAACTCCTCTGCCAATACAGGAATGTCAAATTTATTCGAGTTATATCCCGCTAGATCTGATTCGCCAAAAAAAGCTTTAATCTCTTCGGCTTGTTCCCTAAAAGTACGAGCCTCATGAGCCATTTCATTACTGATGCCATGAATATCAATTACTTCTTGAGGAATTTCCATCTCGGGGTTCACAAGTAAGTTCAGTTCTTCTTGTTTTCCATTAGGATGAATTTTTAAAGCGGCAATTTGAACAATACGGTCTTTTCCAACTTGAAGACCAGTTGTCTCTAAATCAAAGACACAAAGAGTATTTTTAAGCGTAGCATTCATATGCCGAGCGGAAAAGGCGTTACGGAATGATAATGAACTCTGTTCGTCGATTTAATTGATGCTCTTCCTTTGAACAGGATGAACATTTGCAATTGTTCACCGGCTGACTCTCACCATAACCTTTGGAAACAATGCGCTCGGAGTTTGTAATTCTCTTTGCGATGTAATCTGCCGCAGATTTGGCTCTTTTTTTCGAAAGTTTCGAATTGTATCTCCAAGAACCTCTGCAGTCAGTATGAGATCCTAGCTCAATTTTAACCTCTGGATTTTCGTTCATAAGTTTTACAATTTTGTCAAGTTCAACTTTCGCATCTTCCCTGATATCATACTTGTCAAAGTTGTAGTATATCATGAATGGACCGAGGTCTGTACCAATTTCTTTTTTATCTAGCATGTAAGAGAGCGATATAAGTGAGTCTACAGCCAGCTGTGTATTTAGTTCGTACGTCGCTAAAAGATAGCCATCTGCACTGACAGTAACAGTGTATTCAAGTTGATGACCAAATGGTTTTCTGTCTACTAATTTTGAAATAAATTGTCCAAGTGAATCTGTTGTTAATACTTCGGCCTCCTCTGAGCCACTCGTAAATATGATTTTTGCGTTTGGAATCATCTCTCCGGATTTGCGATCCGCTACAACTCCTTCGAGCATATATTCGAAGAATGGAATAATAACTTGTTTCTCTTCATCAAGAAGCACACGTTTGTAAATCTCTTCGTATGCCAAGTCACAATTTGTTGAGAAATTGTCAGTATAAGGATTTACCGTCTGATCGTTATAGTAGTAGGCTAACTGATAATCTTTACATTTTTCGAGTTTGGATAAAAATATACCATCTCTAATTCGGGGTTTTAATATTGTTGTCTGCTTTGGCTCACAATTAAGGCAGATTAACTCAACATATGATTCTTCTGGAATTTCTTTATCCTGAGAATGAACGATTTCTCCGTTAAGTAAAGCTACATTTCGTATTTCACTTTTTACATTGAGTCTGTAAATATCTTTTTCTCCATTTCCACCTTTTCTAAAAGAGCTGAGGTAGGCCTTTTGACCATCAGCCGTGTGCGTGTAAAATAAATCGTCTCCGACTGAATTAATTGGGTAGCCAAGATTGATAGGCGCAGACCAAATCCCATTTTCATCTTTCACTGACATGAACACATCAAATTCCCCCATGCTTTCGGAACTGTTGCTAGAAAAATAGAGAACATTGTTGTCAAGTCCCATAAAAGGTGCATCCTCATCCCATTTTGAATTAATTGTACCTCCTATGTTTTTCGGTTCGGACCAGGTTCCGTCTTTGTCTTCCATAAAGTAGATGTCTCTTTTTCCATAACCACTTTCTTTATCAGATACAAAGAATACCATTTTTCCGTCAGGTGATACCGTATAATGCGTCTCCCAACGGTCTTCAGTATTTACTCCAGATTTACCTACAGGGGCGATAGGAGAAAAACTGCCATTTTTTAGGTCACTAAAATAGATGTCACCTTGCCCTTTTTTATCGTTGTAGGTGTAAACCCTTCTTTCATCAATACTCACACTTACACTGGCCTCATTGAATTGAGGTTTACACATATCCATTCTAGATGGGCTCTTCCAGGTGTCGTTATCTGCAATCGATGACACGTAAATGTCTTCTGAATAATGATTCATAAGAGGATCTCTGAAGCCATTGGAGGAACCATCCTCCCATGGACGTCTTGAGGTAAAATAAAGTGCTCTACCGTCTAATGAAATGTTCGAAGAAAAATCTGCATATTCTGTATTTATTGAGTCTCCTAGGTTTTCAACAATAACATCCTTCGGTGCTGCCATAAGTTTTTTTGCAACCTCACATTGTAGGATTCTTTTTTCCGCGTATTCAATCAGCTCGGATTCTTTACTTGTTTGCGCTAAAAATTGCTTATAGCTTTCAATGGCCTTAGCAAAGTCCTCATTGAGATGATATGCCCTGCCTAGGTGGTAAAAAATATCAGCTGGAACAGCTCCCTCTTTTATGGAATACATATCGTAATTTTTGTCAACAGAACCAGAGGCAGCGGAAAACAGTCCGATAGCTTTAACGTAGTCCTGTCGCATTGCAAGCTCAATAAACCCTTTTCTGTATTTGTAGTTGGCACTTTCAGGATTTATTTTTAGAAGTTTATCGGTGATTAGGTCTGCAAAATGAAAGAAGTTCTCTTGAAGCATTCTGGAACATTCTATCACCAACTCTTTCTCAGAAGCTTGAGAAATAATATTTTTTACCTCAATTTCAGAGAACTGAGAAAAGCTTTTATATGGAGCAACAATCGTTGCTAAAAAGACTAAGATAAAACTAATTTTTTTCATAATTTATACTCTTATTTTACTTAAATATCGCGATTAATGTCGAATTGTTCTAAATAGTCGGCGACTTTTCTTACGAATCTCCCTCCCAAAGCACCGTCTACGACCCTGTGGTCATATGCATGTGAAAGAAACATTTTGTGACGAATTCCGATAAAGTCTCCCTCAGGTGTCTCGACTACTGCTGGTACTTTTCGGATTGCTCCGAGCGCCATAATCGCGACTTGAGGCTGGTTGATAATCGGGGTACCCATAACATTTCCGAAAGAACCAACGTTTGTCACGGTATAGGTTCCTCCCTGAATGTCTTCTGGTTTCAATTTGTTTTCTCTAGCATTAACGGCAAGTTCATTCACACTTTTGGTTAATCCAGTTAAGCTTAATCGGTCAGCATTTTTTATAACGGGTACGATTAGATTTCCACTTGGAAGGGCAGTGGCCATTCCAATGTTTATATTCTTCTTTACTATGATTTGTGTTCCAGAAACAGATACATTAACCAAAGGAAAATCTTTTATTGCTTTCACAATAGCCTCTATCAAGATAGGGGTAAAGGTCAAGTTTTCACCTTCTCTTTCTTTATAGGCTTTCTTAATTTTATTTCTCCAATTTACTATGTTTGTCACGTCGGCCTCGACGTATGAGGTAACATGGGGCGATACTTGTTTCGACATTACCATATGGTCAGCAATTAGCTTGCGCATACGGTCCATTTCAATGATTTGATCCTCTCCACTCGGAACAACAATAGGTGCCTCTTTCATTTGAGGAGTATGCACCTCATGCGTTTTGGTAGCGGGCTCTGTATTAGAGGTACTATTGCTTTCTTGACGAAGGTGGGCAAGCACATCCCGCTTAGTTACGCGGCCTTCTGCACCAGTTCCAGCGATGGACTCTAGTTCATTTTGAGAGATGCCTTCTTTTTCGGCAATACTGCGCACAAGAGGCGAGAAAAATTGTCCATCTGATCCATTTTTCGTAATGCGCACTGAGCCATTACTATTTTGCGATACTGTCGAAACAGCTATTGAATCCATTTTATTCGCTTTTGGTTCCTCCGCCTTGATTGGCAATTCTTCTTGATTTTCCGAGGAGGAGCTTTCTTGACCGGGTTCATCAGGTGTTATGCCGCCCTCGGTAGAGATTATGGCAATGACATCGCCTACTTGAGCAACCTCGTCTTTTTGAAAAAGTTGCTTTATTAGAACTCCCTCTGCTTCGGAAGGTAGTTCATTGTCTACCTTATCAGTGGCAACTTCAACGAGGGGTTCATCTAATGATATTTCATCGCCAGGGTTCTTTAGCCAATTTGTTATTGTCGCTTCTGTGACACTTTCTCCCATCTTCGGGAGACGGATTTCAATTTCTGCCATTTAATTTCCTTCAACTTTTACAGCGGTAAAGATAGGAAACAAAGACGAAGCGAAAAAACTAAAAGTCTAAATATGTCCATTTTTTTAACAATACCCGAAAATCCTTAATAATTGAATATTCTTTGGCGTAGTTTACATTTATTTGGTCGATTAATTTCGAGTCGTTAACTGTATTGCCAGATAAAGGATTTAAAAGCCCTTTTTTGAGTATTGGAAGGTCTATCGATTTTACAGAAAATTCTACTTTTTGATTACAGTATCCAACTACGGATATTTCACCTTTGAAGACTGAAAAGAGATTTACAATAAATTGCTTTTTGTTTTTAAAAAACCAAATGCAAATTGGCGAAATACATAGTCCAAACATTGAAACGAATAAATCAAAGAGTCTTTTTGACCTTAGGTTGTCTGGACGTATAATTGAGTTAATTTTTATGGCGTAGAGGTCGCCTCGCGTTTCGATAGAATTACTCCCTATTATGAAGCTAGTTTCAGGCTGTGCTATTTTGAAATGTATTTCTTGTCCAGCGAGCTGATTCATGCACAGGATTATTTCACTTGGGGTGATGTTTTTTGCGCAAAATATCAATTCATTAAATACTGTTGATGAATCTTCATAAATTGACTTGTTTACCTCATTACTTAGATTTGTATGTATATCAATTGATTTAATTTTTCCAATATTAGAGTAGGTTTCATGAAGCAATCCTCTCACCCGCATTGTTTCTTCATTATCTCCGAAAATGATAAAATGCTTTCTTTTGAAATTAAAATAGCTCAGTCGATCATTGTTAAAAAGGTTGAATATGCAGGTTTTTATGTAATGTACGCTAACCACCCAAAGTGCTCCAAGTAAAATAAAGACCCTCGAGAATTGCCACTCTTTAGGCAGCAAGGCATACACCAATAAAATAAGTGCGGTTCCTGTAAGCGTTGATTTTACAATGGCGGTAGGCTTAGGTTCCTTATCATAGACACCGAAAAATACTGCGGCAAGTAGCCACGTTAGGCTGTATATGGGTATCGAATAGCTAAATACGAAATCTGGAAAATGGATATCTGCAGATCGCCAGTGGTTCGTTAACAAAAGTAGTCCGCCATAAATCAGGAATAGGTCCATTAAAAATGGGAATGAGAACTTGACAAAGCGATTGAATATGGCCAAAGAAGCTCTGAAATAAATCGCCAAATGTATTGCTATAGAAAAGATAGTGGCATTATTTTTAGAGAAATGCTTTTGGGCAAATATGACCATTGCTTTGTAAAACACAAAAACATAATTTACAGAGCTTTTTTTTGTGCTTTCCCCTTTGTAGTGAATGATTGTTGTTTCCGGGAAGTAATAATTTTTATATCCTCCTTTTGTGATCCGGTATGAAAAGTCGATATCCTCCCCATACATAAAGAATGTTTCATCAAGAAGCCCAATTTTTTCAATAGCCTCCTTACTTACGCATAGGAAAGCGCCGCTTAAAACATCAATTTCATTGGTCTCAAATTCATTCAGATATCCCAAATGATAGGCCCCAAATTCTTTTGATTTTGGGAAAATAGCCGATAGGCCAAAAATTTTGTAAAAAGCGACTTTTGGGGTAGGCAGCCCTCTTTTTGATTCCGGTAAAAAATCGCCTTTTCCGTCTACCATCCTCACGCCAAGTCCACCACATTTTGGAGTGTCCTTCATGAAGGCGGTTATTTTTTTGAAGGTAAGCTCTTCAACCACAGTATCAGGATTCAGTAATAAAATATATCTACCCGAGGCTTCTTTGATTGCCTGGTTATTGGCAATTGAAAAACCCCTATTGTCTTTGTTTACGATTAACTTAACTTCAGGAAACTTTTCTCGCACCATTTCAACAGATCCATCATTGCTATTATTGTCTACAACGAATATTTCTGTTCGACATTCTTCAGATGCCTCGCGAACCGAATTGAGACACTGCTCAAGAAAGTATTCTACATTGTAATTTACAATGACAACAGATAAATCAAAAGTTTCTTTTTCAGAAGTCATTATTTAGTGGCTATGCATGAAATCTCAATAGATACATCAAGCGGCAACTTAGCGACTTGAACCGTTTCTCTTGCCGGAAAGGTGCCTGAGAAATAGGAGGAATAAATTTTATTGACTTCGGCAAAATCATCCATATCCTTTAGGAAAATGCTGCATTTTAGCACATTTTCTGTTGTCATTTCTGCGGCATTTAGTAATGCTATGATGTTTGACATCACTTGCTCTGTAGCCTTCTGGATAGAATCCAATTCCAATTTCTGGGTGACAGGATTTAGGGGGATTTGCCCACTTATGTATAAGGTTCCATTGTTCAAAACAGCCTGACTGTATGACCCCACAGGTTTTGGCGCATTTGGTATATCAATTGCTTTTTTCATGTTTGCAGCACAAGTTTTTACAAGGTTTTATACTTTTACAAAGAAACGACAAAAAATCATATGAGAATATTGTTGGTTGATTTTTACGATTCATTTACTTTCAATTTACTCCACTACATTGAGCTTCAAAATACGAGCGTTGATGTGATTAGAAACGATGCGTTTATGGACCTTGACTTGCTGAATAAATATTCGCATATCGTATTGTCTCCGGGTCCAGGTCTTCCCTCTGAAAAGAAAAATTTACATAAAATACTATCTATTTGCAGTGGTAAAATTCCGGTGCTTGGTATCTGTTTGGGTATGCAAGGTATTGGTGAGTTTCTTGGGGGGAAATTGACCAATATGGCTTCTGTTAGACACGGAGTGGCGGAAACCTTGCTAGTCAAAAAAAGTAGTGTCTTATTCAAGGATTTACCAACCTCCTTTGATGTGGGCTTGTACCACAGTTGGTCAGTTACCGATATTGACAAAAAATATATTGATGCCATTTTGGCCAATGGAATAATCATGGCAATTTCCTGTAAAGCTAAAAAGCTTTATGGCGTTCAATTTCATCCCGAATCTATTCTCTCCGAACACGGAAAGAAATTGTTAGATAATTTCATGAAATATTCTTAATTCTAAACTATATTGGCTCGTTCTTGTTTATTCAAAAAAACACGACAATGAAGCTTTTCTTTCTCATAATTTTTCTTTTACCATTCGTTGTTTTTTCCCAAGGAGCAAGGATAAACGGAAGAGTATTTAATGAATTGAACAACAAATCGCTAGGTTTTGCAACGGTTAAAATTGTTGGTACACAGCAAGGAGCAATTTCCAAAGAGGATGGAAGCTTTACTATTGTAAATGTTGAACCAGGCGTATATTCGTTTAAAGCGACAGCTTCGGGATTTAAACCCTTGTATATAAATGAGGTCACGATCACGAAAACCAGGGTAGAATTCATAGAATTTGCCTTGGAAGAGTTCATTATTGAGCAGGAGGAGGTTGTGGTCAAAGCATCTCCTTTTCTTCAGCGAAAAGAATCTCCTGTTTCACTGAAGACCTTAAATGCAACCGAAATTGAAAGACTCCCCGGAGCAAATAGGGATGTGAGTAAAGTTATTGCTGCGCTTCCTGGGGTTGCATCGCGGGCCACGTTTAGAAATGATATTATAATCCGTGGTGGTTCTCCCGGAGAAAATAAATTTTACCTCGATGGCATTGAGGTTCCAAACATCAATCATTTTGCAACTCAAGGAAGCAGTGGAGGCCCTGTAGGTCTGTTAAACGTAAATTTTATTCGAGAAGTTGACTTTTATTCGGGGGCGTTTCCATCGAACCGGGCCAATGGATTAAGCTCAGTGCTTGCCTTCAAGCAAAAGGAGGGCAATACAGAGGGGTTGATTGCAAATTTTGCTTTAGGTTCTAGTGATGCTGCGCTTACGCTGGACGGGCCATTGGGAGAAAAGGGCAATTTTATTTTTTCAGCAAGACGTTCTTATCTCCAGTTTCTATTCGCTGCGCTGCAGCTTCCGATATTACCTACCTACAATGATTTCCAATTCAAAGTAAACCTGAAGATTAATGACAAGAATAAGGTCTCATTTATTGGTTTAGGAGCAATCGATGACTTTAATCTGAATGCCTCCGTAAATGAAAATATAACTGATTCTGCAGTTATCGAATCAAATAATTTTATACTTAACAATTTACCTCTTCAGGAGCAATGGAATTACACAGTAGGTATAAATTGGCTCCATTATTCTAAAAATTCTTATCAAAATATTGTTTTGAGTAGAAATATGTTGAATAATTCCGCCACGAGATCGAGTATGGATAACCCCGCTAATATATTGTTAGACTATGACTCATTTGAAGCTGAAAACAAATTTCGATTTGAACATACCTTTAATAAAAATGGTTGGAGGTTAAACGCAGGATTTGGCTATGAATATGCCCAATATTTTAATTCAACTTTGAATAATATAACAGTGCAAGGCATGCCAATTGTCGTAGATTATGAGTCAACTTTGGGATTAAATAAATTTGCTTTGTTTTCTCAGTTAAGTAAGGCTTATTTTAATGACAAGCTTTCGAGTTCATTTGGTTTGAGGGCTGATTTTAACTCTTATTCGAGTAGTATGTCTAATCCACTTGATCAATTATCCCCGAGTTTATCGTTAAGCTATCGCCTTACTAAATCTTGGTCAATTAATGCCAACGTATCAAGGTATCATCAATTACCGGCCTACACCATTCTTGGATTTAGAGACCAAAGTGAAAATCTTGTGAATAAGTCAAATGATATCAAATATATAAGAGCAGATCATGCGGTTTTTGGTATTGAGTATGTGACAGATTGGAGGTCGAGATTTACCATAGAAAGTTTCTACAAGGATTACTCACGCTATCCCTTTTCATTGAATGATTCGATTAGCTTGGCAAATGTTGGTTCTGATTTTGGTGTAGTTGGAAATGAAGCCGCAGAATCTACATCTGAGGGTCGAAGTTATGGTTTGGAGTTTTTGTACCAACAAAAACTAATCAAAGGTTTTTATGCAATTTTAGCATATACAATTGTGAATTCCGAGTTTAAAGATAAAAATGATACTTATGTACCTACGGCATGGGATAGTAAGCACATTGTTTCGTTCACTGGAGGAAAGCGGTTCAAAAGTGGTTGGGAGATTGGTTTCCGTTGGTTATATTCAGGTGGATCCCCTTACACTCCTTTTGATGTAGAAGCTTCAAGTCTAAAAGTAAACTGGGATATAAACGGTATTGGTGTCCGTGATTTTTCTCGGCTCAATACGCTACGCGAAGGCAATTTTCATCAGCTCAATGTTCGCGTAGATAAAAAGTGGTTCTTTGATAAGTTTTCACTTAATTTTTATCTGGATTTACAAAATGCTTATGCATTCAAGGCTGCTCTTGCGCCGACGCTGATTGTTGAAACAGATGCGGATGGGAATTATATCGAAGACCCTAACGACCCAACACGATACCAGACGAAATTTATCGAATCAGCTTCTGGAATTATTCAACCAACATTGGGTATTGTTATTGAGTTTACTGCAAAACGCAGGTAGATCTACATAGATAATAAAGGTTTGATTTACAAGCATTTTATTTTATTATCAGCGCAATGATGCTACTTTTTGAATCTTAACCCTGCAAAAATAGCAAGCCCCAAAATTTCAATGATTTTGATGGTTTTCGTGAAAATTATCCCTAATGACATTGAAGCAGTCCCAAAGCTGTAATGAAAATATTCTTGATTGAATGCAAAAGATACTTTCTTGTACCATGTAGTATATGATAACAGAACACTGATTGTGTCGCTAGACCAGTTATTTGGGAATAAATCCATCTCATCAGAACCCAATCGAACTTGATTGAATTCTGCGATATAGAAAGCGCTTTTTACACCTGTTATGATATAACCCAATAACAGCGTAAAGAAAATGATTAAAACGATTTTACAAGTTAGTTTATTAGCCTCATGTATTGTGCTTCGAAATAGCCATAAAACCAATAGCCAAAGAAGTATATTTGATATGGGAAGTGGGTTTACACTAGTCAAAATAGCATAAGATATACCAATGACAACGAAGAAAAGGATGCGTAAAGAGCGCCCTGTAAATTGTTTTGTGAAATTCATTTTTGCTTAGATACAATCAAAAGTAAAACATTTTGAAAGGTAGTGATTCATTATTTCATTCTATTGGTATGAGATATCTAGCAATTTCGTATCTTTGCACCCAAAATTAGATACATGGCAACGAACAGAACTTTTACGATGATTAAACCAGATGCTGTTGAGAACGGACATATTGGTAATATTTTAAATATGATTACTCAAGCTGGGTTTTCAATTAAGGCGATGAAATATACCCGTTTGACCGAAGCTCAGGCCAAAGCATTTTATGAAGTGCACGCTGAAAGACCGTTTTATGGTGAACTGGTGTCGTATATGACTTCTGGACCTATAGTTGCAGCAATCCTTGAAAAAGAGAATGCCATGGCAGATTTTAGAGCCTTAATTGGCTCGACTGACCCAGCAGAGGCAGCAGAAGGAACCATTCGTAAGGAATACGCGGAAAGTAAAGGGAGAAATGCGGTACACGGTTCTGATTCAGACGAAAATGCAGAGATTGAAGGAAAATTCCATTTCTCAGCTGAAGAGATACATTAATCCATAAAATTTTTAAGAAGGGCTTTTTTAGGCCCTTTTTTTGGCAATGAACTTTAGCGAATCTATAGAAAAAAGAAGGACTTTTGGGATAATTTCCCATCCTGATGCAGGTAAGACCACACTTACTGAAAAGCTATTGCTTTTTGGTGGTGCGATTCAATCTGCTGGTGCTGTTAAAAATAATAAGATCAAAAAGACGGCTACCTCCGATTTTATGGAAATTGAGAAGCAGAG
>CAJXCU010000029.1 GCA_913051935.1 uncultured Flavobacteriales bacterium | reverse complement strand
ATATATGTCTCCTAGTACTCCCACTTGAATATGAACCAGTATTGTTATCCGTAAAAATCACGAGGTTTCCACCTGTATAATCAAAGGGTGTATCCAATGTTATTGTATGCCAGGAGGCATAGCTATAATTTACTGTTCCATCGTAAACCAAAGTCAAATTTGACGAAGTTACATAGTCTGAAGTGCCAGAGAAAGAAGTCTTGGTTGTATTACCCATATAGATTTTAATGGTTTTCGTGCCTTGCCAGTTACCATCCCATTCCCATTGCAATGACGTAATACTTCCAGCACCCGAACCAATTTCAGAGGACAAATAAATATTTTGATAGATCGAGTAGTTATAGTAACCATAGAGGGGCCCAGCATAATTAGATTCTGTAGATCCATCAACGACGGTGTAAGTCGTTTGCGAATGAATACTTAGACTATTCATTAAAAGCACCAAAAATGTAACAATAGTGGATACTGAATAAGTTAACTTTTTCATAATCGAAAATTTAAAATTGGATGGTTTGTTGATATAGGAATTATCAAACAAAGAATGGATGGTCTTAAACATATTTTACTTTTTACAAAATGGGTCAAAAAGCATCATGTTCAAAAAATAAGGGAGAACAACACACTTTTTACTACTTATCAGACATTAAAATACGCAACAGGTTGCTAAAAATTCAGTTGGTTGAGCGTAAAGCCAATCCAATCGAATATTCACTGTAACTCATTGAATATTAGAATTCACCAAAAATAAGACTAAAAAGCGATAAAAAAAACAATTGTGCCCTTTTAATGTATTGTTTTACACAGATATAGCGTTTTCAACAAGCAAAATACAGACAAACCAAGAAAGCACCAATTATAGACCATAGATGGTCAAAATTCAGACCCGCAAACAGCTTTTAGCGATGTTTGTATGAAGTCAAGGTCCGAAAACGAGGATTTGAATCGCTGCTATTTTTTTAAAAGTTCGGCCCTAACCAAGCTTGAAATCAGCTTGCCATCTGCTTTTCCGGCAAGCTTTTTGGTGAGCATGCCCATACACTTTCCCATGTCCTGAGGGCCAGAAGCGCCTGTCGATTCAATGACAGCTTTCACCTCGATGAGAATCTCTTCTTCGGACATCATACTGGGTAAGAATTCTTCGATGATATTCGCTTGCTCAAGCTCCTCTTTCGCCAAATCAGGTCTATCCTGCTGGACGTATAGCTCATAGGTCTCCTTCCTTTGCTTGAATAGCTTCATGCAGATCTTGAGGACCACACCATCATCTATTGCATTTCCGGATCCCGAGGTGGCCTCGACCATGATTTTAGATTTGATGTCGCGTAAGGTAGATAAGCGCACCTTATCCTTGGCGCGCATGGCGTCCTTGATTGCTTGGTTGATTTCGTCTGAAAAAGCCATTAATCTACGTTATCGTGTAAAAAGCTATTGTCACTCAAGTCAGAATGACCATTCTCATCTTCTGAGAGCCCGAATCTACTTGGTTTATCCTCGCTTGGCTTGCTATTGTCCAAGAACAGCGATCTTCTTTTAAAGGCAGGCTCCTTTTCATAGTCTGAAATGCCCTCTGCATTCTTAAGTTTAGCGGTGTGTTCTTGAATTTTATTGACACGGTTCTGCGTCATTTTCTGATGGTCTTGTGCACTTGGCTTCTCATCGATCTCTTCGTCTTCATCCAGCTGGTGTTTTACAACATCAGTCTCTGAAAATAAATCTTGTTGCGGTTCAGCGTCATTTAATGTCTCAGGAACAATGGTCTCACTGATTTCCCATGATAAGGGTGCTGCTTCGTTTTCATTTGCTGTTTCTTGCGTCTCCTCGTCTTCACTCAAGTCATGAACGACGAGCTCCTCCGAGGAGAGGTCAATAGCATCGACGACATGCGCCGGTTCCGCTGTAGGCTCAACGGTTTTTACAAAAGGCTCATCTTTTTCCTCAACTACAGCTTCTGACGGACTGACAGGGTTTGATAAGGGCTGCTTGATTTCTTTTACTACGGCATCCTCTAAAGGGATATTGATGCGTTCTGCCGGTTTACCGAGCGGAACAATTAGGTCGTCAGAGGTAGCAAAACCTGTGGCAATGATGGTTACAGAAAGCTTGTTTCCCAGAGAGTCATCACAACCCACACCGAAAATCACGTCTGCGGTAGAACCTGCCTCATCTTGGACGTAATCCGTGATTTCACCCATCTCATCCATGGTGATTTCATTTGAGGAGCAATAGCTGATATTTAGTAAGATGTAATTTGCACCCGTAATGTCGTTGTCATTTAATAATGGTGAGGCCAATGCTGCAGTAACTGCTTCCATTGCGCGGTCTTCTCCTTCTGCTTGTGCGGAACCCATAATGGCATGTCCGCTATCGCGGAGTACTGTATTGACGTCGTTAAAGTCTGTATTGATCAGTCCTGTTCGTGAAATCAGCTCTGCAATGCCCTTGGCAGCAACAGTCAAAATATTGTCCGCATGTGCAAAAGCATCAGTAAGGGCCATGTTTTTGCCAAAATCACGCAGTCTTTCGTTGCTAATAATGAGCAAGCTATCTACATTTTGACGCATGCGCTCTAATCCGGCCTCGGCCTGAATTCTTCGCTTTTTACCTTCAAAATTGAATGGGACCGTGACGATACCCACCGTAAGTATGCCGAGGTCTTTTGCAATTTGCGCGATCACAGGGCCGGCACCGGTTCCTGTTCCTCCGCCCATACCGGCGGTCACAAATAGCATTTTAGTGTTTTGACTCAATAGCTCCCGAATATCCTCTAGGTTCTCTAAAGCTGCATTCTCCCCTACCTCGGGCTTCATTCCTGCACCGCGACCTTCTGTAAGTTCCGTTCCGAGTTGGATCTTATAAGGAACCGGAGAGATATCCAATGCTTGTCGATCCGTATTACAGATGATGAAATCGACACCCTGAATCCCCTGATTAAACATGTGATTTACGGCGTTACTTCCGCCTCCCCCTACTCCAATTACTTTTATATCAGAGCTGTTTTCTTTTGGTATGTCAAATTCCATATCTATAATTTTAACGTTTACTATTATTATTCATCCTCAAAAAGGTCCTTGACCCCTTTGAGTACTTTGTCAAAAAATTTGCCTTTTCTGACAGGTTCTTCTTCTTCATCGGTTTTTTCAACTGGCCTTGCATTCTTTTCAAAGCCCTTCAATACAAGACCAATACCTGTGGAGTAGATTGGGCTTGTCAACAATTCATCATTGGTATTGGCAAGGTGCTCATTGGGATATCCAATACGCGCATCCATGCCCGTCAAATACTCAAACAATTGTGTGAGGTGCTTGAGTTTGGATCCACCACCCGTTACAACGATACCACCAATAATTTCTTTTGCATATCCTGAGTTCTGGATTTCATTATTGACCTTTTCAATGATTTCCACCATCCGGGCCTCAATAATAGAGGCTAAATTTCTGACTGTAATCTCTTTGGATTTTTGTCCACGAAGTCCAGGAATACATACCACCTCTTTCTCACTGCTTTCTGAGGCCAATGCACTTCCAAATTTCACCTTGAGCTTTTCGGCATGTCTTTCTAGTATTCGACAGCCCTTTTTAATGTCTTGGGTAACAATGTTTCCACCATACGGTATCACTGCCGTATGCCGTATGATTCCGTCATGGAAGATGGCCACATCCGTTGTGCCACCGCCAATATCGACGAGCACAATGCCTGCCTCTTTTTCCTCATCACTTAAAACCGCATCCGCTGAAGCGATTGGCTCAAGAATAACCTCACTTATTTTAAGTCCAGCGCGCTGAACACAGTTGTAAATGTTTTTAACGTTGCTCACCTGACCGGTGATGATATGGAAGTTAGCCTCTAGACGCACACCCGCCATTCCGATAGGCTCCTTTATGCCTTGTTCATCATCGATAGTGTATTCCTGTGGAATGACAGTTATGATTTCCTCACCGGGATTCATGACCAAATCATACATGTTGTTGATAAAAGTGGTAATATCCGCTTGTGAGATTTCTTCCTCCCTATTTTTTCTGGTGTAGCTATCGCTCGTTTGCATACTTCGAATATGCTGACCAGCAATTCCAACCACAACATGACTCAGCTTTAAATTCCCCTCCTTACAATTCTGTTCTGTATCTTCTACAGCAGCAAGGATAGAATTGATTGTTTGTCCAATATTTGAGACAACTCCTTTTTTTACGCCCAAAGATGGACTCTTCCCACGAGAAATAATTTCTATCTTGCCGTGATCGTTTTTAACGCCAACAAAACATGCGATTTTTGTGGTCCCGATATCCAGACCTACAACTACGGATTTTTTTCCAGATTCAGCTGGCTTTTCTGCAAACGACTTGTCCTTCATATTTTAAACTTATTTCTCTGTACTTATTCCAACCCTCAAAAGGCATTGCCTCCTGATAAAATACCTTGAGCCTCTGGAACTTATCCTCAACCTCTTTTACCGAGCTTGCCTTGCCAAAGACTATTCTTTGTTTTCCCACCACCGGAATCATAATAAAGTCATGATTTGCATCGCAATAAACCTGGCCTATTAATGATTGCAGTAAGGGGTCCTTACAAACATAATTTGAAATGCGATAGATATCATCGAGCAGCTTAATACTTTTCAAGGAGTCGTTGTTGATAATCAAACCCACGTTTTCACTGTCAATTCGATCCGGAATGACACCCGAAAATATGAGCACTCTAGCCGTATGTATTGATGATCTTCCCATCTTGTTGCCGTCTGTATCTAAATAGAAAGATTGTTGGCCCTCCGGAAAAATCCTTGCCAAAGGCTTTACGAGCTCTAAGTCGATTGACCATGCACCCTTCAGACCCTTATAAACCTCAACATTTCGAACCTCTGGCATTGAATCCAAGGTGGCTTCTGTTTTGAAGACATCAAGCGATGACGCCTCTCTTCCCTTCTCAAATATTTGATGTGTTTTTAAACGACTCAGAACCTCTTTTTGTGTCAAAAAGGTATCGACACCCGCAACGGAAATTTTAATTAAAGGTTCGTTCAAAGCAATATTCGCGTCCCTTTTGTGCGCTAAAAACAAAATGACAACAAGTCCTGTAAAAAGGAAGCACCAGAATATAAATTTCATCCATTTTTTCATGATGCAGCTTCTATATTTTGGATTAAAATATCTTTCAACGGCACAACGATTTCCCCGATATCGCCGGCGCCAATGGTAACAATCACACCTTTCGTTTTTTGCTTCATTGCCTGAAGTACATCCGTGGCACTCAATACCTTTTTGTTTTTCATATTTACCATAGAAAGCAGCCAGTCACTTGAAATACCTATGATTTCGGGTTCACGTGCCGGATAAATGGGCAAAATAATAAGTGAATCAAAACGTGATAGCTGTTCTGAAAAAGCATTGCCAAAATCTCTTGTTCGCGAATACAAATGTGGCTGAAAAACAGCGTTAATTTCCTGCTCAGGATACATCATTCGTAAAGAATCAATCAGAGATTTGAGCTCCTCTGGATGATGGGCATAATCGTCAATATAGACCAACTCTGAAGTTTTTATTTGCACCTCGAAACGCCTTTTTACGCCTTTAAATGATGCCAATCCACGCTGAATGTCAGACATCGGAAGGCCAATATGGTCAAGCAATGCAATACATGCCAATGCATTTGAGACATTGTGAATGCCCGGAAGACCCAGCTTAAAGGGTACACGACCAGAAGATTTGGTGTCTACAAAAAATTGCATCTCACCATCTACATAAGATAATTTAGAAGCATTGTAATCTGCCGTATCACTCTCAATACCGTATGAAATAGAAGGACATAAAGTTGGCAATGATATTTCTTCTTTCACAACACACACGCCATTGGGATCAATCTTCATGGCATACTGCCGAAAACCATCCGTAAAGCTAGAGGCATCGCCATATACATCTAGATGGTCTGGATCCATCGCTGTAACAATACTCGCAAACGGAGATAAATGCAAAAAAGAACGGTCAAATTCATCCGCCTCCACCACCACCCATTCAGATTGCTTGTTGAGCAATAAGTTGGAGTTCGTATTTGACGCAATACCGCCTAGGAAAGCATTACACTTCCATGGGCTTTGATCAAGTATGTGCGAGAGCATGGCACTTGTGGTCGTTTTTCCGTGGGTGCCAGCAACACACAAGCCCTTCATGAAACGTGTAATCAGACCTAAGGCCTCTGCGCGTTTGTAAATTGTATACCCTTTTTCTTTAAAGTAAAGCAGTTCTTTGTGGGTATCCGTAACAGCAGGGGTGTAAATCACCAAGGTTTTTTCTGGGGTCGAAACATGATTTTTCACCTTCTCGCCCTGATCCTCAAAATGAATCTTACAACCTTCATTCAATAGCGCCTCAGTGAGCTCCGATCGTGTTCGATCATAACCCGCAACTTCTTTACCATTCGCTTTAAAATATCTTGCCAATGCCGACATACCGATACCACCTATTCCGATAAAATAGAAGTTCGTATAGTCTGTCAGTTGATTTCTCATATTTAGCTAATAAGGGTTTCACATGCATCTACAATCTCTTGTGTGGCATTAGGTTTTGACAGTGCATTTATTTTTTTGGACAATTCCGTTTGCTTTGCTTCATCGGCTGCGAGCTCAAGGATTGCAGGAACAAGGTCCTCACGCGCATCTACATCCTTGACGAGGATTGCAGCATGCTCACTGACCAATGCCATAGCATTTTTTGTTTGGTGGTCTTCCGACACATTTGGGGAAGGAACAAGTATGGCTGGCTTGCCCACCAAGCACAATTCTGAAACTGATAGAGCTCCCGCCCGAGAGACGACAAGGTCCGCCGCAGCATAGGCAGCATCCATATCGGAAATAAATGGCATCAGCTTTATTTGTGGCGGAACATCCGGAATGGAGGTATTGATTTGGTCAATATATCCCTTGCCACATTGCCAGATGAATTGGAGCTGCCCATTTGAAATTTGTGTTAGATTTTTTAAGATAGAATCATTGAGTGTTTTGGCACCTAGACTACCACCAATCACAAGCACTGTTTTTAGAGATGAAGAAAAACCAAACTTTTCTAAAGCAAGTTCTTTTGTGATTTTTATATTGCGCAATTCTTGTCGAACGGGATTTCCAGTGAATCGAATTTTTTCTTTTGAAAAAAACTGCTCAAGATTACCATAGGCAGTGCATATTAAATTTGCCTTTTTGGAGAGTAAAATATTGGTTTTACCTGGGAAAGAGTTTTGCTCTTGAATCACGGTTGAGACGCCTAACATTTGAGCTATTTTAAGGGTTGGACCGCTCGCATAGCCACCAACACCGATGGCCAATTGCGGTTTAAACTGCTTGATGATTTTTACGGCCTTCAGAAGACTCGCAAATAGCTTAAAGGGCAATACGAAATTAGAAAAGCTCAATTTTCTTTGGAGCCCCACAATCGGAAGGCCTTTAATGGCATACCCTGCTTTAGGAACACGCTCCATCTCCATTTTTCCTTCAGCACCCACAAACAAAATCTCTACTTGAGGATTTCTACGCTTTATTTCATCAGCAATGGCAATTGCGGGAAAGATATGCCCCCCCGTACCTCCGCCTGAGATTAAAACCCTTTCAATTTTTTCCTTCATCTTCATTTAAATCAAACGATGTGACTGTTGCTGTTAATTTATTGTTCTTTTTGGCTATTGATTGCACGATACCAATGGATATACAGGCCATAATCAGCGCCGACCCACCCATGGCCAAAAAAGGCATATTTTGCCCAGTAACGGGTAATAACCCTGTGCAAACCAACATGTTTATGGACGTCTGAAGCAATAGGTGAATTCCTATGGCAAGACAAATATAAGACTCAAACAAAACATCTGTTTTCAATGCCACCCTGATGATCCTCAACAAAAGAACCATATATAAAAACATGAGGAAGAAAGCTGAAATTGAACCAAACTCCTCAATAAAGCTGGCAAAGTAAAAATCGGCATAGGCCTCGGGAATGTATCCTTTTAGTTTTCCATCGCCGACACCCTGTCCGGTAACTGAACCATTATAAATGGCAAGCTTTGCATTATTGGCTTGGGCATTTGAAATATCAAATTCGACAGAAGCAGGGCCCTGGAGATATTTTCGCTCAAACCTTGCCTCCCAGGTATCATAGCGCGAGAGTAAATTTAAATCAGGAAAAGCCTTATGAACCGTTACCAAAAGAAGCCCTAATATAGCAACTGAAGTAAAAATTACGGCTAACTTTTTCCAGGGAAAACGACCAATAAAAAGCAATATAAAGGACAGCATAAATAGCATAACAGCGGTGGAGAGGTTGTCTTTGAGAATCAAAAGACAAATAACGACTATGGGCGCTAAAACAGGAAGCACCCCTTCCTTCCAATCATCAAAATATTTTTCTTTTTTGACAAGAAGCTGTGAGAGATACATCAATAAAGCGAGCTTTGCAAAATCTGAGGATTGAAAAGTAAGACCAATGAAAGGAATCCTGATCCAGCGGTCTGCGCCGTTGACATTGATTCCAAAAAACATGGTAAACAACAAGAGTCCTATAGCCAAATAATACGCGAATTTGCTGATTTGATAGATATACTTGGCATTCATTCTGTGAAGCGTGAACATGCTTACAAAGCCCAAAACGACATAGACCAAATGCTTAGCCAAATAATAGAATGGAGTACCTCCTTCTATCTTCACCAATACAGGCACAAAGCTGTATACGGTTACTAGAGAAAAGGACATAAGAAGGATAACAATCATCCAGATTACGGGATCCCCTTTGAGATATTTTAAATAATACCTCATTGAGTCAAATGGGAATTAGAGATGTGCCTCTCAAAAAACCGCATGCTATATTCACCATCAGCATCCGAGGCAGTAAATAGTAGAATTCCTGGCTTAAAGGTGCTGCTATCCAAATGATTTAAAGCTTCATGTATTGTAGGCATAGAAATGATTTTATTTGAACAATTATCTGAACAGGCACCATAGACAATACATCGCTGAATTTTATTCGCTTCACTTGGGTATTCATCTAAAAAACCTTTTATCTCATTTTCATTACCGACCCACAACAATTCAAAGGGAAAAGACGCAACTGTCTTTTCTAGTAATTCTAAGTCTGGATTGTGCCACGAGAAGGTGTCCATTCCTAGATATTTCCCGAGTGGCTTCATCGATGGCGAAGCAGCATTCAATGCGCGAACAGCCTTCTTAGCCTTAGATTCTCTTTTGGTATTATGAAGCTCCTTTTTACTCACCCTACAACATTCTTACTGCGTGCTTAAATTGATTTCCTCTATCCTCATAGCTCTCAAAAAGATCAAAACTTGCACAAGCTGGAGACAGCAAAACAGACTCCTCTTTTCTGGCCAATCGATATGCATAAGCGACCGCCTCAACTGCTGTTCTTGCTTCAACAAGCGTTTCAACCTTCGAAGCAAAGGCCTCCTTGATTTTCTCGTTGTTCTCACCAAGGCAAATAATTGCTTTGACTTTCTCATCGACCAAGGGCAAAAGCTCATTGTAATCATTGCCTTTATCCACACCACCAACAATCCAAACTGTGGGTTTTTCCATGCTCTCAAGCGCAAACCAGGTAGAATTGATATTTGTGGCTTTGGAGTCATTGATAAACTCAATACCATTGACCTTTGCAACAAACTCAAGTCTGTGTTCAACATTGACAAAATCCTCTAGACTTTGACGCACGATATCCTTGCGAATTTCTACTACTCTGGCAGCAATCCCTGCTGCCAACGAATTTTGGGTATTGTGCTTACCCTTTAAAGCTAAATCATGAATGGACATAGATAATTGTTCTTTTATATTGATTATTAATTGTTCCGAAATTGAGTACCCCCCTATATCTTGAGGAGTTTTTATAGAGAAGCTGGCGACCTTCATAGGAAGATTTATCCTTGAGAGTTTATCCTTAATTACAGGATCGTCAGCATTGAAGATGAACCAGTCATCCTTGGTTTGGTTCCGAGTAATACGCAGCTTCGAATCCGCGTAGAGATTTAGGTCATTTTGATAGCGGTCTAAATGATCTGGTGTTATATTCAGTAGAATGGATATATCCGCTTTAAACGTCTCAAGATCATCAAGCTGAAAGGAGCTGAGCTCGATGATAAAATAATCTGGTTCATAGAGTGAAACCTGTCGAGCCAGACTTTTTCCAATATTTCCAGCGAAAGCAACATTTAAGCCCGCACTTTTAAAGATGTGGTAGAGCAGCATCGTCGTTGTTGTCTTGCCGTTACTACCAGTAATGCATACTTTTTTGGCATTGGTAAACTTTGCGGCAAATTCGATTTCAGAAAGTACTTTGACCTCTTTAAGCGCCAATTCCTTAAATATTGGCACATGGGCCGGAATCCCGGGAGATTTAATGATGTATTTTGAAGCAAGAATTCTGTCCAAGCTGTGTCCAGACTCCTCAAAATCAATGTTTTCTTTTTGAAGCTCTTTTCTATATTGATCTTTAAGCGCACCCGCATCTGAAACAAAAACATTCGCCCCCATTTTTTTACCAAGCAAAGCGGCGCCAACACCGCTTTCGCCGCCTCCAATAATTGCGATATTTTGTCCTTTTATATCCATTAACGCACCTTGAGGGTTACAATAGTTACAACAGCAAGAAGGACAGCCAGAATCCAAAAACGGGCGACAATTTTAGCTTCATGTAAACCTGATTTTTGATAGTGGTGGTGCAAGGGCGCCATTTTAAAAATACGCCTGCCCTCTCCATATTTTTTTCGAGAATATTTGAAGTAGCCAACCTGGAGCATTACCGAGATATTTTCGATTAAAAAGACACCGCATAAGACAGGAATCAGCAGCTCTTTTCGAATTGAAATGGCAAAAACAGCAATAATACCTCCGATCGCAAGACTTCCTGTATCCCCCATAAATACCTGTGCCGGATATGAATTATACCAGAGAAAACCAATACATGCACCAACGAAGGCACTAATGAAAATGACAAGCTCCTCTGCGAAAGGAATGTACATGACACTCAAATAATCGGAGAACCTCACATGTGAACTTACATAGGCCAAAACTGCCAAGGCGATACCCACAATAGCGGATGTTCCTGTCGCTAAACCATCGAGACCATCGGTCATGTTTGCTCCATTGGAAACAGCGATGACAATGAAAATGACAATGGGAATAAAAATCAACCAGCCATAAGAAGCGCTCCCTCCAAGCAACCATTTGTAATTAAACTCATTGTCTTTGACAAATGGAATGGTGGTCGTCATCTCGTCAGTCTCGACCCATTTAAATGATGTATCATCCGAAGAGGTATGCTGATGACTGACATTTTTCTCCCCCGCTTTAAGGCTATAATCGCTGGCTACTTTCTTGTGTACCACTACATCATCCGAAAAATAAAGTACCGAACCCACAATCAATCCAACGCCAATCTGACCAACCACCTTAAACTTGCCCTTTAGGCCCTCTTTATTCTTTTTAAATACCTTGATGTAATCATCAATGAAGCCAATCATACCTAACCAAACTGTGGCTATGATCATCGTGATGACATACACATTTTCTAATCGAGCAAAAAGAAGGGTTGGGATCAAAATGGCACCAAGGATAATCAGTCCACCCATGGTGGGTGTTCCCGTTTTTTCTATTTGACCCGCGAGACCGAGGTCCCTCACCGTCTCGCCGATTTGCTGCTTTTGTAAACGCGCAATGATACGCTTTCCAAATACAATAGAAATGATGAGCGAAGTAATTAATGCCAGTGCCGAACGAAAAGAGATATAGCTAAATAGACCTGCTCCTGGAACATTATAATTATCTAGTAATTCAAAAAGGTAATACAGCATTATGGTGTCATTTGGTTTGTAAATTCACTTGCAATTTTATAGTCGTCAAAGTCATATCTGACTCCATCTATTTCTTGATACTTTTCATGCCCCTTACCTGCAATAAGAATCACATCTGATTCACTGGAAAGCTTCACTGCCAGCTTGATCGCCTCCTTGCGGTCTTCCATCACAAAAGCATTGTTGAGCTGCTCCTTGTCAAGACCTTTTTGCATATCATTTAGAATTGCATTAGGGGCCTCAGTCCTTGGGTTGTCAGAGGTTAAAATGAGCTGTTCACTCATGTCACTTGCAATAGCAGCCATTATTGGTCGCTTCTCCTTATCCCTGTCTCCTCCACAACCAATGACTGTAATCAATCTTGAATTGGTCTGCTTTACTGCCTTAATCGTCTCCAAAACATTTTTCAAGGCATCAGGGGTATGCGCATAGTCAACAATTGTTGTTGGCCCTCCCGGAACTTTTAAATATTGAAAACGACCGGCTACAGATTGAAGGTTACTGAGTACTCCAAGAGTCTCAATTTTATCTTGACCCAAAAGCGTAGCTACAGCATAAACTGCCAACAGATTATAGGCATTAAACCTGCCAATCAAACGAGAATAAAATTCAGTATCATCAAGATTCATCACCAGTCCTGACAGCTCATTTTCAAGGACCTTCGCCTTAAAATCAGCAGGTGTTTTAAGGGCGTAATGAACCCGATTCGCCGGCGTATTTTGAAGCATTACCAACCCATTCTTATCATCTGTATTTACAAGTGCAAAAGCAGATTTGGGTAGCTGATCGAAGAACTGTTTCTTCGCTTTGATGTAGGCAGCAAAGGTCTTGTGATAATCCAAATGATCGTGAGAAATATTGGTGAAAACGCCGCCTGAAAAGGACAAGCCAAATACTCTATTCTGATCAATAGCATGTGAGCTTACTTCCATAAAACAATGGGTACATTTTGCATCTACCATTTCGCGTAAAAGCTTATTGAGTACAACAGGATTCGGCGTAGTGTGTGTAGCGGTGATTGCATCATCACCAATTTTATTAACCACCGTTGACAATAAACCTGTCTGGTAACCCAGCCCTTTAAAAAGATCATACATGAGCGTCGCACAGGTGGTTTTTCCGTTTGTTCCGGTGATGCCAACAAGCTTTAATTCTCTGGAAGGGGAATCAAAAAATACATCAGAAAGTAAAGCCATGGCTTCCGAGGAATCTTCAACACGAGCCATGTAAATATCGTCCGCATGAAAATCAACTTTACGCTCCACAAGAAAAGCACGGCATCCATTCTCATATGCCGATTTCACGTAATCATGACCATCTAAGGAGTGACCTTTGATTGCGACAAAAAGAGCACCACGATAACAAGCTCGAGAATCGAATTCAATAGATTCAACCATCGAATCCTGAGAACCGCATATGAGCTCATGATTTATGTTGCTTAATAATTGAGTTAAATCTTTCATAGGTCTTTTAGAGTCAATTTGATTAACCTACCCTTTTCTAATGCCGTACCTTCGGCTATGGATTGATATATTACTTTTCCATATCCTGATATTTGAACAACCATCCCCATATCCTCCAAGAGATAAATAGCATCTTTTGCCGTCATCCCATGTACATTAGGAACCCTCATTTTTGTAACCTTTCGAGGAATTAAATTGATTTTTTTTGAAGGCCTCACCTCAGCAATCCATTTCCCTGATCCTGTTACGTTATGTTCGTAGCCTAATTCAGCGAGGATATTAGAAGCATCCGCTTTGTAACCAGCTTTAATGGGTGGTAAATTTTCAGATTTATCATCTGCCTCATTGATCGCATCGTGATATTTGAGGTTTGAGGCGAAAACCTTATTGGCTACAGCAGCAAAAACAGTCCCTGAAACTTTTGCTCCATAAATATTCTTTTTGGGTTTGTAGATGACGACAATACACGAATATAATGGCTTGTCTGCAGGAAAGAAGCCACAGAAAGAGGCCTGATATTCTGATTGAGACCGATTTAAAAACTCCCCTGATGCATCAAGCAACTTAACTGTCCCTGTTTTTCCTGCAATTTTAAACATCACGCTCTTTAGGTCTTTGCCTGTGCCATTTTCCATAACGCCTACAAGACAGCTTTTGACCTTATCTATCGTCGATTCTGAGCAAATTTTTTCATCGAGAACCACAGGGTCAAAAGCCTGGACCACCTGTCCAGCATTTCTAATCTCTTGAACAAATTGAGGCTTCATCATTCGACCATTATTTGCAACTGAGTTATATAAATTCAAGGTTTGAAGCGGAGTTTGTTCTAGTTCATATCCAATGGACATGTAAGGAATAGAGATCCCTGACCATTGTCTAGATCCAGGACGGGACACCTTTGGATCAGGCTCTCCGGCGATCGCAATGCCCATCGGCTTTGTCAAGCCAAACTTTTCGAGCCGAGAAATAAATTGATGTGGGTCATTTTTGTAGGCATTATCTATGGTCGGTGCGATGACGTTTGATGAGAGCTCAAAAGCCTCTTTCAAGGATATCTTTCCATAACCATGGCCGTAATTGGAATCATATAGAGGTTTTTTTGAACCTTTAAAATGATAGGTTCCCGATGCATTCACTTCGGTATCTAAGGACAATTTTCCATCTTCTAAAGCAGCCATTAATGCCGCTAGCTTGAAGGTCGATCCTGGAGCAGAAAGTCTTCCAACGGCATAATTATAGGATTCTGAAAAAGAGCTATCTGAATTGCGTTTGAGATTAGATATTGCTCGGATGTAACCCGTAGCTACCTCCATAACGATGACACAACCATGTGAGGCATCCATCGATAATAATTGTTTTTCTAGCTCAGAATGAACAACCTCTTGAATATCAGAATCTATTGTAGTAACGACATCTGATCCGGGAATTGACTCCTCAATTACTTTCCCTGTCTTTCTCCACCCATTAGCAATTTTCTGCTCAATTTGAGATCCAGGCTTTCCTGCCAAATATTCATAAAATGCACCCTCAATACCGACCGCATATTTTTTTCCATTTCGTTCCTTGTAATATCCTAGCGTTCTTTGAGCAAGCCGTCCCTTTGGATTTTTACGAACTGTTGATTCTTGATTTTGACCATCAATGATTCCCCCCTTCATTCTGCCCTTATTTAGGATGGGTAGCTCTCGAAGAGCCATTCTTTGCTCATTTGTAACTTGCTTCTGTATTGAGACAAACCGATTCCCTTTAGAGCGAGCTGCGCGCAATTGCGTAGAAATATCCTTTGCCTCTTTGCGATCAAATAGGTCACTAATTCCTTTTGCCAAAGAATCTATATTCTCATCAAAAAGCTCTTTTGATGCTACTGTCGGATCCATATACACATCATAATAGGAAACCGTCGTAATGAGTGGGTTCATATCCTTATCCAAAACATCACCCAAGCGCGGCTCATCAGAGACAATACGTTCCTGTATTTTTCCTTGGCCCGGCATTTCTCCAATGGAATCAGTAGAGAATTGAATCGAAATAACCGTTCCAAAAACAGTAGCCATTAGGGCCATAAACCCAAAATAGATGAGGTAAGCTCGATTTCGTAAGAACTTTCTATTCGACTCTTTCATTTCTCTTCAGATTCTAGGCGAATTACCTTTGTTGCGTTTAAAGATTCCTGCAATGCTCTATCACTGAGTTTTTCAATCAGTTGTTGTCTTCTTGTTTCTATTTCAAAAGCCGTCTTTACCTCGAGAAAATCCGCAGAATTTTGATCAATTTGAATCTGTGTCGCCCGGATCTCATCTTTGATTTGCTTTACGTAATATCCCTTGGCCACGAAAAGTATAAGTAGAAGCAGACTGAAAAATATATAAGGCAAATTGTTCAAGACAAAAGATCTAGTCAGAAACTCTCCATTCAAAATCTGAGCGACAGGATTTGGTTTTTTAACCCTCCCTTTTCGGCTCGATTTTGGTTCTAGACTTGATGTGTTATTTTCCTTCATCATTTCTTTCTGCTATTCTTAATTTGGCACTACGTGATCGCGTATTTTCAGCTTGCTCTTTTTCATTCGGAACAATTGGTTTTCGGTTTATCTCCTTAAATGACTTAAGCGGATTTCCGAAAAAATCTTTTTCAAGCTCACCCTCAAGGTTTCCTTTTTTAATAAAATTCTTGACGAGTCTGTCTTCGAGAGAGTGGTAGGATAGCACTACGAGCCTTCCGCCGGGAGCGATTAAGTTTTCGCATTGCCCTAATAAATCCTCTAATGCCTTGATCTCCTGGTTTACCTCAATTCTTATGGCCTGGAAAACTTGCGCGTAATAGCGGTTTTCTTTGAATTTGGGTGCGAAACTTTTTAAAAAACCGATTAACTCTTGTGTTGTCTTTAAGGGATTTGATTGACGAAACTTGACGAGCTCATAAGATAATCTTCTCGCATTTTTTATTTCTCCATACTTTCGAAATATTGAGGTCAATTCCTCCTCCTCATAATTATTCAATACGTCAGCCGCATTTCGGTTAGCAGAAGCATTCATTCGCATATCAAGCGCACCATCATTCCGAATTGAAAAACCTCTGTCCCCCTCATCGAATTGGTGAGAGGATACTCCTAAGTCTGCGAGAATACCATCAACTTTAGATACCCCCCTTAGCTTGAGCTGGTTCTGAATGAATGAGAAGTTAGATTGTATGAAATGAAAGTTGGGTGCGTCCCATACGTTGCGCTTCGCATCTTCATCTTGATCAACAGCGTAGAGCGTTCCTTTTGAGGAAAGCCTATCGAAAATGGCCCTTGAATGACCTCCACCACCAAAGGTTACGTCAACATAAGTCCCATGGGGATTCATATCTAAACCCTCGATGCATGCATGGCACAAAACTGGTATGTGGTATGTACTATTCTTTTGGTTCATCCAAGTCTCCCATTACTTCATTTGCTAAATCTGCAAAGTCCGTTATGTTCTCTTCAATCATGTTGAAGTACTTGGATTTATCCCAAATCTCAACGCGGTCATTGTATGCAATAAGCATTACCTCTTGCCCTAAACCGATCCTTTCGGCATGAGCTGTTGGAATCAATACACGACCCGCATTATCAAGGGCAACTTGTTTTGCACCTTGATGAAACAAACGATAAAACATTCGATTCTTCGGATTAAACAAATTCATTTTTGAAAGACGTTCACTCATTTTTTCCCAATCCATAATCGGGTATAACGTAAGACAATCCTCAAAACCTTTGTTTAACATAAAATCACGCTGGGCAGTTGGAGCCAACTGCTTCCTAAGACCTGAAGGGAATAGAAACCTACCCTTACTGTCTAACTTAACCTCAAATTCTCCTACTAATCCAGCCATAACGAAACTATGAGTAAAAATAATGGAATTTTACCACTTTTTACCACCGACATCTAAATTGTTGATAACTTATAACGCCTGTTTGCTTTTTTTGTTTCAAAAATACACCTTAAACACAAATAAACAATAGAAATATTACCGTATTATAAAAGTGGTAAAAAGTGGATAACTATTTACTTATACACAATTATCGAGTAGCCATAATTGTTTACTTTTGATTTGTGAAAATTCATATGAAATATTGGGTTCTACTTATTTTGCTTTCTGTCATTTGGGGTAGCTCATTCATTCTGATGAAAAAAGCAATGTACAGTGCTGATGGACATTCAACTTTCAGCTCAAACCAGGTTGCGACCTTACGTATACTTTTTGCGAGCATTGCGCTGCTTCCATTCGGAATTCGCGCTTTCAAAGCACTTGATTTTAAAAAAGACATCCTCTCGTTTTCCATAGTTGCCATCTGCGGCAATCTCGCTCCTGCCTTCTTATTTACCTACGCCGAGACGGGTATATCTTCTGGACTTGCCGGTATGTTAAATAGCATTACTCCTATATTTACAATACTTATCGCCCTGCTCATATTTAAGGACAAAATGAGCTACCAACAACTCGTCGGTACTGCTATTGGATTTATTGGTGTAGGCATACTACTCTATTTCGGAAAGCAAAACTCAATTGAAGGAGAATGGAGTCATATCCTCAGCGTCCTTGGAGCAACCCTATGTTACGCAATCAGCTTGAGCGTTATCCGATACAAGCTAGGGCATTATAAATCATTAGATATTGCGGCCATTGCATTCCTTTTTTTGCTGCCACCTTCATTGGTATTATTTTTCACAGAGGAGACCTTGAATACATTTCAAAATACCACGCAAATCTGGAATAGCCTTTGGGCCATTTTAATCCTCTCAATTGTTGGAACAGCACTCGCACTTTTCATATTTAATACCATTATCAAGAATACCTCAGCCCTTTTTGCAAGCTCAGTAACCTACTTCATTCCTATTGTAGCAGTTGTATTTGGCTTCTTTTTCAACGAAGAAATTACAACCCTTCAAATTACAGGCATGCTCATCGCCTTATTCGGGGTTTTTATAGCCAATTCAAATAGAAGCCAAAAGTCTTCATGATTTAACGGTTATAATTTTGATGCATTAGAAGAAAATAGTATCTTTGTCGTCCAATTTTGGATAACTTATAATGTAATCATTGTTATGTACGCAATAGTAGAGATAGCAGGGCAGCAATTTAAAGTGCAAAAAGACCAGAAAGTTTACGTCCATCGTTTGGAAGCAAAAGAAGGCTCTAAGGTAGAGTTTGATCAAGTACTGCTTCTTGAAGACAAAGGAAAAGTAAATGTTGGCGCCCCGGCTGTAGAAGGTGCAAAAGTCACCGCAAAGGTAGAAAATCACGTTAAAGGAGATAAGGTAATTGTCTTCAAGAAAAAACGTAGAAAAGGTTATAAGAAAAAGAATGGTCACAGACAAGAATTTACAGAGCTGTCGATCACTGGAATTAAAGTTAAGAAGCAGCCTGCCGCGAAAGCAAAGGAAGCGTAAAATAAATTAAAATGGCACATAAAAAAGGAGTTGGTAGTTCGAAAAACGGACGTGAATCACAAAGTAAAAGATTAGGTGTTAAAATTTTCGGAGGACAAGCTGCGATTGCAGGAAATATTATTGTTCGTCAAAGAGGTACACAGCACCACCCTGGTGACAACGTAGGTATTGGAAAAGACCATACGCTATATGCATTAGAGGACGGTCTTGTTGAATTCAAAAAGAAGAAAAACAATAGATCTTTCGTTTCTGTAATTCCCTTAGATACGGAAGCAGAAGCCTAAAACGCGAAATTAAATTATTGAAGGGCCGACAATTGTCGGCCTTTTTTGTTTTCTAGCCACTATATTTGCTTATGACATTGAATCGGAAAAAACGCTGGACAGCATCTCTCATCGGAGGCACGTTAATGTTCCTAGCATTTCCCTTCTCGGGTACAATAACACCCCTAATCTTTTTAGGGATTGTCCCTCTGCTTATTGTTGAGGCTAGTATTTCAGAGCAAGGAAAATCTTCGCTAAATATATTCGCCCACAGCCTCATCTGCTTTTTAGTTTTCAATATCGGTACTTCTTGGTGGTTATGGAATGCAAGTGCAGGAGGAGCGATATTTGCTTTTTTATTCAATACCGTTGTCATGAGTCTTATATTTCAAGCCTTTCACATCACAAAAAAGCACGTTGGAGGCAAACAAGGATATCTCTCACTACCCTTTTATTGGCTTGGTTTCGAGTACCTTCATAACCACTGGGAATTTGCGCATCCTTGGTTGTCTTTGGGAAATACCTTTTCAGAGCGTGTGAGTTGGATTCAATGGTATGAATATACGGGAGTTTCAGGAGGTTCTTTGTGGGTAATTCTTGTCAATATTATCGGTTACCTCGTCTATAAAAATTGGCAACATAAGAAAAATTTAAAGCCCGTTGTTATTGTTTATTTCAGTGGTATAATTGCTCCAATTGCTATATCATTTTATATCGAAGCACGGTTCAATAATGGGCAACAACTTTTAAAAAGCACAAGTAATATTGAAACATTGATGATTCAACCCAATATCGACCCCTACAATGAAAAGTTTGATAGAGGCAGTTTCTACAACCAAAATCAAAAAATTCTGAAGTTAGCATCCGAAAAAATAAATTCAAAAATTGACCTTATTATTGCTCCTGAAACGGCAATAAGTGGAGGTTTTTTAGAGCCAAGACTTAAGTCTATACTGGTATACCCAATGTATCGAGATAGTCTAAAAAAATGGGAGTCAGAATTACTCATTGGCGCCTCTACAATGAAATTATTCAGTGAAAAAAACTCCAGAAGTTCACGAAAAATGAATGATGGAAGGTACATCGAATACTACAATACTAGTCTTCTTCTTAGCCCAAAAAAAGAGGCAGATTTTGTACACAAATCTCGCCTAGTAGCAGGTGTCGAGCACATACCGTACTCATATTACATCCCGTTTTTTGATCAACTCGCAATTGACAATGGAGGAACGATTGGTTCCCTTGGAAAAGAGAAGTCGGTAAAGATTATGGAGACCTCTTTTGGGAAAATCGCTCCTATTGTTTGTTATGAATCTGTGTTCAGTGAATTCGTTGCAGAGCAGTCGCGATTGGGAGCTGAGTTACTTTGCGTTATTACAAACGATGGGTGGTGGAAGGACACACCAGGATACAAGCAGCACTTTAGCTTTGCAAGACTTCGGGCAATTGAAAACAGAAAATGGCTGGTCAGGTCAGCAAACACAGGTAAAAGCGGAGTGATTTCAGCCACGGGAAGAATCATTAAAGAAACTGAGTGGTGGATTCCAGATGCAGTATCCGCAAAAGTCCAACTCTTGAAAGGAAAAACAAATTATGCAAAACACGGAGATTTCTTGGGGCGAAGCTCTGCGTTTTTGGCTGTTTTTATTTTTGTTTTTGCGCTATCTAAAATAATTAAACCTAGCAAGAAAGAACAGACATAATCATTGGATCTTACTGAAAACAAGATAAAAACACAAGCAAATTGATTTATTCTATGCAACTTTAAATCATGTCAAAAGAAGAAATACAGGAACATCAATTATATATTTCTAGTCTGAGCGTTTTATGGAACTTGTGGAAAGAAAACATAGGAAGCTTTTCTTCAAAAAAGATGTGGTGTAAAATTTTATTTTTCACCACTATCAGCGCACCATTTAGATGGCTGCAAAACATAATCTACAAGAGAAGAATCGAAGCCATAGACTTTAAAGACAATGCCCCAGTCTTTGTTATTGGACATTGGAGAAGCGGCACAACACATCTTCACTATTTACTATCCAAAGACAGTCAATTTTCCTATTTAGAGGCCTTTCAAGCTTTCTTCTTTCGTATCGCTTTGGTTACGAAAAAGACAATGAAACCTATGCTTAATAGGCTCATGCCAAAAACGAGACCGCAAGACAATGTAGCAATTGATGCTGGGGCTCCGACAGAGGAGGAGCATCCCCTGACTAATCTAACGCACAGAAGCAGCATGCACTCTTTTTTCTTTCCAAAGAATCAAAATTATTTCAGAAGGTATCACCTTTTTGATACTTCAGAAAAATCAATCAATAAATGGAAAAAAAGCTATAGACGAATGCTTCAAGAAATCGCCTTCTATAACGGAACAGATAAAACACTATTGCTAAAAAACCCACACAATACGGCAAGAATTGAAGTATTGAAAGAAATGTTTCCTAATGCAAAATTCATTTTTATCCACAGAAACCCATTTGAGGTATATCAATCTACCGAACACCTTTATAAAAAAACAATAAGGTCACAGTTTTTACAAAATTTTAGTGATGAAGAAATATCTGAATGTATAATTAAGTGCTATGAACTGTTAATGAAACAATATCTTGAGCTAAAAAATAATATTCCTAAAGGCCAGCTCACTGAAATATCGTTTAACGAATTAGCTGTTAACCCATTAAGCACTTTAGAAAGAATTTACCTTGAGCTAAACATTGATGGTTTCGAGAACATAAAACCCAACTTCGAAAGCTACATTCAGGGGCAAAAAAATTACCGAAAAAACAAATTTATCGAACTACCCGATGCGCTAAAACACAAGCTTCAAGATAGATGGGGTTTTGCATTTACAGCGTGGAATTATCCCCATTGAGATTGTTAAAAATAGCTAATTAAGTCAAACTTTTTGATACCTTTGTTTTGATATAAAGACACATTCTCATGAGTATCTACCTAGATTTTGAAGAGCCTATAAAGGCAATAGAAGAGCAAATTGAAAAGACAAAAGAAATCGGAGACACCTCAGATCTCGATATGACCGATAAAATTCAAGAGCTTGAGCAAAAATTAAAAAAGAAAACCAAAGAGATTTTTACCAACCTTACACCTTGGCAAAGAGTACAGCTTTCAAGACATCCTGAAAGACCCTATACTTTGGCTTATGTTAATGCAATAACCGAAGGTAAATTCATAGAACTTCACGGCGACAGAAATGTGAAAGATGATAAAGCAATGGTCGGAGGATTTGGGTTAGTCGATGGTAAATCAGTGATGTTTATCGGACAACAAAAAGGAGTGAACACCAAAATGAGACAATATAGAAATTTTGGAATGCCCAACCCAGAAGGCTATCGAAAAGCACTTCGATTGATGAAACTGGCCGAGAAGTTCAACAAACCTATTGTCACATTTATTGATACTCCGGGAGCATTTCCTGGCCTAGAAGCTGAGGAAAGAGGACAGGGTGAAGCCATTGCGAGGAATATCTACGAAATGATGCGTCTCAAGGTCCCTGTAATATGTATCATAATTGGTGAAGGCGCTTCGGGAGGAGCACTAGGAATTGGTGTCGGAGATAAAGTGGTAATGTTAGAAAACACCTGGTATTCGGTAATATCCCCAGAATCATGCTCCTCTATTCTGTGGCGCTCCTGGGAGTTTAAAGAAAAAGCTGCAGACGCATTGAAATTAACCTCAAAGGATATGTCAAAGAATAAGCTGGTTGATGATGTCATTAAGGAACCGCTTGATGGAGCACATCGTTCTGAACACCTTATTTTTGAGCGTGTCAAAAAGTATATCAAGAAGGCCGTTACCGAGCTAGAAGCGAAATCACCAGAGGAACGTATTGATAGCAGAATTGATAAGTTCAATAAAATGGGGGTCTGGAAACACTAAAACATACTTTTTCTCGATGAATGATTTGGCCGCTACTCCTATAGAATATCTCAAAGGTGTTGGCCCTCAGAAAGCGCAGCTATTACATAAAGAGCTGGGTATAAAAACATACGGAGATTTATTGTTTCATTTTCCGTACCGGTACGTCGATCGATCCACATTCACGAAAATAAACGAACTCCAATATGCAGAAAACCATGTGCTTTTAAAAGGCAAAATAGATCAAATTCGAGAAACAGGAAAAGGACGATATAAGAAGCTCTCAGCAAGATTTGGAGATGATACAGGGTATATTGATTTGATATGGTTCCAGGGTGGGAAATGGATAAAGGATAGTCTTAAGGTCAATGAAACATACCACTTATTTGGTAGACCTAAGGTATATGCGCAAAAATGGTCAATTCCACATCCTGAAATGAGTTTGGCGTCCGGACAAAAAGCACGTACCGGTTTTTTTCCCCTTTATCCGAGTACTGAAAAGCTAGGTGCTAAAGGCCTTCACTCAAAAGGGATAGAAAAATTGATTTCACTCATCATCCCACAAATTGGACCTGCTTATCCAGAGACACTATCCGGTGAAATATGCACTGAAAACCGATTAATATCCAAAAAACAAGCGCTAGTAAAGATACACCAACCTAATACTCAGAATGAAATCCAAGAGGCGAGAATTCGATTAAAATTCGAAGAACTTTTTTACCTGCAGCTTGAACTTTTGATTCGAAAAAAATTATCGGCACGCCGATATAAAGGATTTATATTCAAAGAGGTGGGTGCAGAATTTAATGACTTTTACAGCGAACATCTCCCGTTCGAATTAACAGGGGCACAAAAGAAAGTAATCAAAGAAATTAGAAAAGACTTCCTCAGCGGACAGCATATGAACCGACTGCTACAAGGTGATGTGGGAAGCGGAAAAACCCTTGTGGCATTAATGTCTATGCTTATCGCAATTGGAAATCAATTTCAATGTGCGATTATGGCGCCTACAGAAATTCTTGCCAACCAACATTTCGAAACGCTAAAAGAGTTTACAAGTGGAATGCCTATACGCATAGAATTACTAACGGGTTCAACAAAAAAATCCGAACGGTTAAAGATCCACGGAGGCCTAATGAATGGCGAAGTACACCTTTTGGTTGGTACCCACGCGCTACTTGAAGATACCGTGCAATTCAAAAATATTGGGCTTGTAGTCATAGATGAACAGCACCGATTTGGTGTTGCACAACGCTCTAAAATGTGGACAAAAAATACACAGCCACCACATATTTTAATTATGACAGCCACCCCGATACCCAGGACATTGGCCATGACCTTTTATGGAGATTTGGAAGTGTCGGTTATTGATGAGCTGCCACCAGGGAGAAAAGAGATACAAACTGTCCATCGCTTCGAAAAAAATAGGCTGCAGGTTTTCAAATTTATTGAATCCCAAATTGAAAAAGGAAGACAAATTTATATGGTCTTCCCATTGATTAAAGAATCTGAAAAGCTAGACTTTCACAACCTCATGGATGGATTTGAAGCGGTCTCAAGATCTTTTCCACTACCTAAATACAAGGTCAGTATTGTTCACGGCCAAATGAAGAGTGATGAAAAAGAGTTTGAAATGCAAAGATTCATCAAAGGAGAGACACAAATTATGGTGGCTACTACGGTTATTGAAGTAGGTGTTAATGTACCAAACGCGACAGTTATGGTGATTGAAAGCGCAGAAAGATTCGGACTTTCACAGCTTCATCAATTAAGAGGTCGTGTTGGAAGAGGTGGCGAACAATCTTACTGTATTTTAATGACAAAAATTGAGCTGTCAAAAGAGTCAAAAAAAAGAATGTCTACCATGGTAAATTCTAACGATGGTTTCGATATTGCCGAGGTTGATCTTCAGCTTAGAGGCCCAGGAGACCTTATGGGCACACAACAAAGCGGTGAGCTTGATTTAAAAATATCTGACCTAAGAAAAGACGGAGCCATTGTTACGATGGCAAGGGAAGCAGCACGAAAGCTAATCAATGAGGACCCTGAATTTCAAAAAGAGCAAAACATAAGAATTTCAGAAACCATTCAGCGCATCATCACCAATAAGCCCGACTGGGGAAAGATTGCTTAAACATGAGATGTAAGCAAAAAAAAAGGGAGACGTAAAGCCTCCCTTGTCATTATATCGAATTTTTATTATTCTGATTTTGCTTCTTCCGTCAAAGTTTCTAAGGCCTCTTGAGAACCAACAAGCATTTTCTGGAATTTACGCACCCCTGTTCCAGCTGGAATAAGGTGACCAACAATCACATTCTCTTTCAGACCTAGAAGATGATCTTCTTTACCTGAAATTGCCGCTTCATTCAATACTTTCGTTGTTTCCTGG
The DNA here is from genome assembly GCA_913051935.1 of uncultured Flavobacteriales bacterium. GTDB lineage: Bacteria > Bacteroidota > Bacteroidia > Flavobacteriales_D > Crocinitomicaceae > UBA952. Next base: position 2,821 of record CAJXCU010000029.1, on the reverse strand, counting down.
AAGGAAGCCGCAGAAATGAACGATTGGGTTTGAAGAGACGCTCTTGTGATACCCTGTAAAAGTGGTTTAGAGGTCGCTGCTTTCGCTTCACGAGCTACTACAAGTGCTTTATCTTCTCTTTTTAACTTGGCATTCTCATCACGCAACCTTCTTACAGAGACGAGCTGACCTTTTTTCAGCTCAACGGAGTCTCCAACTTCCTGAACGAACATCATACCAAACAGCGCATCATTTTCTTCCATGATGTCTGCTTTATGAACGGATTGCCCTTCTAGAAACTTGGTATCGCCTGAATCAATAATCTCTGCCTTAAGCATCATTTGACGAACAATGACCTCAAAATGCTTGTCATTAATCTTCACACCCTGTAGTCGATAAACCTCTTGTATTTCATTTACGATATACTCTTGAACCTTTGTAGGGCCTTCTATATTAAGAATATCTCTTGGTGTAATAGCACCATCAGACAATGGCTGACCCGCTCTTACATAATCGTTCTTTTGAACCAAGATGTGCTTTGATAGAGGAACGAGATATTTGTGAACCGCGCCAACCTTCGGAGTAATAATAATCTCTCTATTACCTCGTTTGATATTACCGTAATCAGCAGTACCATCAATCGCAGAAACAACCGCTGGGTTCGATGGATTTCTCGCTTCAAAGAGCTCAGTAACTCGCGGTAAACCTCCCGTAATATCACCTGTCTTACCGGCCATTCTTGGTATTTTAACCAAGATATGACCCGCCTCAAGTTTATCTCCTTCATTAACCGAAATATGAGAGTTTACCGGTATTGAATATTCTCTCAAAATTTCTTTCGATTTAGAGTCAATAATATGAATCGCCGGTGTTTTCTTTTTATCCCTCGTTTCTGTAATTACCTTCTCAGTAAAGCCAGTTTGCTCATCTACCTCCTCACGGTAGGTGATGCCTTCCTCAATATTTTCAAATACAACTTTACCTTTTACCTCGGAGATAATCAAGGCATTATATGGATCCCATTTACATATGACATCACCCTTTTTTATCTTTTTCTTACCATCAACCAATAGCTCAGAACCATAAGGAATATTGGTATTCATGATCATGATACCCGTTTTCTCATCTGTAATTTTAAGCTCGGCCGATCGACCAACAACAATCACTTGCTTCTTGCCATCGTCACCCTTCTTCTCAATAGTTCTTAGCTCGTCGATTTCTAACAAACCATTTCCTTTCGCTTTAATGTCTGAAACGTCTGCAATATTCGATGCTGTACCCCCAACATGGAACGTACGAAGTGTAAGCTGTGTTCCAGGCTCTCCAATAGACTGCGCCGCGACGACTCCAACTGAATCACCTATCTGAGCCAACCTATGATTAGAAAGGTTTCGACCATAACATTTGGCACAGACTCCCCGTCGCATTTCACACGTTAATACTGAGCGAATTTCAACTTCTTCAATTTCCGCACCTTCAATCATCTCGGCAACATCTTCTTCAATTAGCTCTCCAGCAGAGACTATTAAATCATCAGATTCTGGAACGTAAATGTCGTGAACAGATGTTCTACCTAATATTCGATCGTACAATGGCTCAACAACTTCATCATTTTTCTTAAGTGCAGTCGCTACAATACCACGCAACGTACCACAATCTTCAGAATTAATCACAACATCTTGTGCTACGTCAACAAGTCGTCTTGTTAAATACCCTGCATCTGCTGTTTTCAGTGCTGTATCTGCAAGACCCTTTCGCGCACCGTGCGTTGAAATGAAGTACTCGAGAATAGAAAGCCCTTCCTTAAAGTTAGAAAGTATCGGATTTTCAATAATCTCTTGAACCGATGCTCCAGATTTTTGCGGTTTGGCCATTAATCCCCTCATTCCCGAAAGCTGACGAATTTGCTCCTTAGAACCCCTTGCTCCTGAATCAAACATCATATAGATGGAGTTAAAACCTTGTCTATCTGTTTTAAGCTGGTCCATTAAGGTATGCGTCAATCTTGAATTTGTATGTGTCCAAACATCAATGATTTGATTGTATCGCTCATTATTGGTGATTAGACCCATATTATAGTTCATCATCACTTCCTTGACCTGAGTTTCGGCTTTATCTACAAGGGCAACTTTTTCCTTAGGAATAATAATATCATCAAGATTAAAGGACAGCCCACCTTTGAAGGCCATTGTGTATCCTAACTCTTTTATATCATCTAGAAACTGTGCTGTTCTTGAAGTTCCGGATATTTTGAGTACATCACCAATAATGTCTCTTAATGCCTTTTTGGTCAGTACTTCATTAATAAAACCTGCCTCCTTTGGAACGTGCTCATTAAAAATAACACGACCACAAGTCGTTTCGATTAATCTTACTTCCGTTTCACCAAGATCGTTCAAATCCTCAGTTTTAACCTTTATTGAGGCATGAAGATCAAGTTTGTCTTCGTTGTAGGCTATAATTACCTCGGCTGGAGAGTAGAAAATTCCACCTTCTCCTTTTACGAAATCATCTTTAAGCGATTTTTTCTCCTTCGTAATATAATAAAGACCAAGTACCATATCCTGAGATGGAACAGCAATTGGAGCACCATTCGCAGGATTTAAGATATTGTGAGAAGCAAGCATTAACATTTGCGCCTCAAGAATTGCAGCATTTCCAAGTGGAAGATGCACCGCCATTTGGTCACCATCGAAATCCGCATTAAATGCTGTCGTTACCAAAGGATGTAAGCGAATTGCTTTACCTTCTATCAACTTGGGCTGGAATGCTTGAATACCGAGTCTATGAAGCGTTGGAGCCCTATTCAATAGAACAGGATGTCCTTTCAAGATATTCTCTA
>CAJXCU010000028.1 GCA_913051935.1 uncultured Flavobacteriales bacterium | reverse complement strand
ATACCAAACCAACACCGCTAAATACGATTTTATGGAATGCCCAGGCAGAGACCAAAACGGGCTATCGTGTAGCCAACTATTCCTTTTTCGATACCAAGGACATTGAGTTTTCAAATGAATTCCCCAAAAATGATGCCCTCCTCGAACCCTACAAAGACCAAAAAGCGGTGCAGCAGCTCATTAAGATTTCGGCTGGCTGGTACATCGTTGAGGAAATTGAGGGCGAGCTTTTCTTTGTAGACATACGCTTTGGACAGATGGGTATGGACATCAATAAAGCGCCTTTCTTGTGGCGCTACAAGCTCATTCCAGATGAAAAAGGACAAATACGCGTGGAGCGTGCGCGGCAAGATTTTGGTAAAGCATCTGCAGGGTCTGTGTTCAGTGAACTTTGGAACCGCATCAAAGGAAACTAAAAGCAGTACTTTTTGATACGAGAAAAATGGCTACTGTAGGAAAGGGTGGAGCAGTAAGCGAATCGAGAAGCAGATCATCAGAATCCCAAATACGCGAAAGACATTCTTTAGCTTTTGGGGTTCAATCAAGTGACTAATGCGCTCCGCAAACAGGGCTTTTAATACATCTGTGGAGAAAATCACTACAAGGGTAACCACCAAGGAAAATAGGGCAGTACCATGATCATAAAGCGCCTCGGTGTAGCTCACAAAACCAAACCATACCGCAAATACAAAAGGATTCACAAAATTAATCAAGAAGCCATTGATGCCATATACCAATAAGGAGCTTTTTTGAAGTCTTCCCTTTACGGTGGTGTTTAGGTTCGGTTTGAGCACATATTTGAGTCCCATCGCTAGCAAGATGGTACCTCCGATAATAGACGCCCAAAATACAAAGGTGGGTTGTGCGATAAATTCTGTAGTGCCATAGAGTGCAATCCCGAGGCAAAGCATATCTCCGAGGATAATCCCAAGAGCAACAGACAGACCTGCTTTAAAGCCACCCTCTATAGCGCTCTTGAGCAGGTAAAAGAAAACAGGCCCTATAAATAGCAAGGTCCCCAAACCCAAAAGAAAACCGGTAACTAGCGCCATTATTCCTTGTCTTGCTTCTTCTTATATTGCTGAAAGGCTGCACCAAAAACCAGTCCTAGCGCTATACCAAGCCCGATGTTGTCAAATGCTACACCAAGCGCAACTCCGATACATAATCCGATGCCAATATAGTAGTCAGCTGATTTTTTTTTCTGCTCATCCATAGTGTAAAGATAAAAAAGCCCGACCAATGGCCGGGCTTTCATCATATTTAGTAGCAATGCTACTATTGTTTAGTAATGCGAATTTCTTTGCTGCCAACTGGCGTGATAATTCTCACAAAGTAAGTTCCCGCAACATAGTTGGACAGATGAATCATATCCTGATTCAACAGACCTGACTTTTGCATCAATACTTTTCCTTGGATATCGAAAAGCATAATATCTACCACATCAATTCCTTCGAGTGAAAGCCTTAGGTTATTTTTGGTAGGGTTGGGAAAGAGCTGAATGTCATATTGTGCATCCAAGTCATCAATACCCGATGTAATCGTAACAGTATAGCAATCAGAGGTGTCCGTACAACCATCAATGGTAACCTGAACTGCATAGTCTCCTGATGCCTCTGGTGTAAATTCGGCATCGGTTTCACCGTCAATGGCACTGAAATTATCATTGCAATCTAACCACTGGTAGGTCGCATCATCGTCTTCCTCTGCTTCTAGTGTATTGTCCTCAAGCTCAACATCTACATCTACTTCTATAATTTCGAGATCGAGTGTCACAAGGCTATCACAACCTGCTGCATTTTGAAGTAAAAATGTCGCCTCGTCGTTGTCTTCGTCATAGGTAATTCCGTCAATCCAAGTAAATGAGCCACAAGCGATTTGTTCATCAACGGAGGTACTTGAATAGTTTATGGTCAGGTCCAAAGTAACTGTACTGTCGCATCCTACTGCATTGGGTAATACAAAGGTGGCAGTATTGTTGCTCTCGGTATATTCGACGCCGTCGATCCAAATATAAGTATTGCAGCTCTCAACGACATCCGTGCCTGATGACGAAGCATTAAAGGACAAATCAAGTGTGACTATGGAGTCGCATCCTGAAGCGGTGCTAAATACTTGAGTAGGAATTCCGGAGTAGTCAATGTTTCCATTTAATGAAAGTGCGTCAAATTCTACATCAGCATTGCTAAATTGGAATTTTACAGTTCGGTCTCCCCATGGATTTGCAGGTGCTGCTACATTGATCGTATTTTCACCTAAAATTAGGGGTTGTGCATTCCCGTTATTAAAGTTTCCGTTGGCCACCGTTTTCACCACTCGGTAGTTGGCTCCACCTGCTGGCAAGCTTGTTACATTCATGACAAAGGTTTGCTGAATCCCATTGTTTCCGTCTCCGATGACACAAGCGTTGTAAACATTGGTCCAGGTTGCGTTCGGCCCGTTGGTAAATAAACCTGGTGTTTCAGTGCCTATCGTTGTTGCGGAGATGTAGTCGCTTTCGGTGTAGGTCACACCATTTGACCATGTGTAGCTATCACAGGCCGAAACTACTTCGGTACTTGATGTAGAATTGTCGACGAACGTTAAATCTAAGGTCACCAGAGAGTCACATCCTGCGGTATTTGTCAAAGTCTGTGTGGTCCCTTCGTAAACAGGAGATCCATTTAAAGAAAGCGTACTAAATTTAACATCCGCGCTGCCAAACTGAAATTTAACCGTTCGGTCTCCCCATGGGTTCCCTGGTGCAGCAACATTGATGGTATTCAAACCAAGTGCCAAAGGCTGCGGGTTTCCGTTAAAGAAGTTTCCGTTGGCTACAGTTTTAATTACCCTGTAATTTGCGCCTCCTGCAGGTAGCTCAGTGACATTGATTACAAGGGTCTGTTGTGCTCCGTTGTTGCCATCTCCAATGACACATGCAGTATATACATTCGTCCAAGTAGCATTTGGTCCTGATGAAAACAGTGCTGGGGTTTGCGCTCCAATTGTAGTTATGGGAACGTAATTCACCGAAGTATATGAGTTTCCATCTGTCCAGGTGAATCCTTCACATGCCTCCTGAGTGTCTGTTACCGACTCTGGGCACTGTCCAAAGGTAAATAGAGTAGGTATACAAAAAAGTAATAGTATAATTTTTTTCATAGTGTATTATTTGAATATCTGATTTTAAATTTACGATAAAAAAGTAAGTGTCAATTTAACGCATACTAATGTAGTGAATTAAAAAACAAACAAGCCTATTTGAAAAACTTATTTAATCAGCTTATTGGGTTCATTATAAACGCGCCTTATTACTGTATCTGTCATTCTTCTCATTTGTTCTATCGACCCATCATCTTTGTATTCTTTTCTGAGGGCTTCGAGCTCTTTTTTCAGGAGCTCAATCAATTCTGGTGCCGCCTCCGAGTAAATATTGCGCATTTCGTTAGGATCTGTTTTTAAATCGTACAGCTCCCATTCATCGATTGAGTAATAAAAGTGCATGAGTTTATAGCGTTCTGTTTTCACGCCATAATGTGGTTGTACTTTATGCCATATAGGATACTCGTAATAGTGATAATACACAGATTTTCTATTGTTCTTTTTGTCTCCTTCAAATGCTCCTTTAAAGCTTTTTCCCTGCATCTCTGAAGGAATTTCTATTCCTGCCATGTCAAGGAGAGTAGGAGCGAAGTCAACATTCATTACCATGGCATCCGAGGTGGTTCCAGCCTCAATCGTTCTCGGATTCTTAATTAAGAATGGCATCTTGAATGATTCTTCATACATCCATCTTTTGTCAAACCAACCGTGCTCACCCAGGTAAAACCCTTGGTCGGAGGTATAAACCACGATTGTGTTCTCGCTCAATCCATTTTCTTCAAGGTAATCTAATACACTGCCGACAGCTCGGTCAACACCTGCTACACACCTCAAGTAGTCTTTGATATAGGTTTGGTATTTCCAGTACTTGAGCGCATCTCCCGTTAATGAGTCATTTGGGGACCAATATTGTCCTTTGTCTCCATAGGCGAGCCATCGCATGGAATCCCGTCTCGACAATCCCGGCGGAGGCACCTGCTTCATATCTCTTCTGTTGAGGTGGTTTCCAATCTCCATCATGTTTTCGCTTGCTGCAAGCCGTCCCGCGTAGTCATCTTCAAAGGTCTCGGGAAGCGGAAAGTCAAAATCCTGAAATAGCTCGTGGAACATGGAGTCAGGTCTCCAATCTCTGTGTGGGGCCTTAAATTGATACAATAACATAAAGGGTTTTGTTGTATCTCGATTATCGAGCCAATCCAAGCAATCATCTTCAATTGCTTTGGTGGAATGCCGCTTGGTTTCAATTACGGTATCCTTTCCATTGATACAAAATTGAGGATTGAAATAGGTGCCCTGTCCGCCCCAGTTGATTAGAACCTTTGAATAGTCAAAGCCCGTAGGGGTGGTGCCTAAGTGCCATTTACCGATGACTGCGGTTTGGTAGCCATTTTTTTGGAAAACTTTCGGAAAGGTTAGCTGCGCACCATTAAAGTCTCCACCATCAACATTTTTATAGAATCCATTGACATGTGAAAATTTACCGGTTAAAATAGAAGACCTACTCGGTCCGCATATCGAGTTGGTGCAATACACGGCATCCATGCGTGCACCTTGCTCCGCAATGCGGTCAATATTCGGTGTAGGTGCGAGCTTGCTGATTTTCGATCCATAAGCACTTACAGCTTGATAGGCATGGTCATCAGCCATTATATAAATGATATTTAATGGCTTATTTGCTTTTTTCGAAATGTCTTTTTGTTCCTCCTTGCCAGAATTACATGCGCCAAGCGCTAAGAGTAAAAAAACGGATAAACTGTAGATATTTAGTTGGGTATTTGGTTTCATATTGAAATCGCTTTATGGTGGCTTTAACTCAAGGCTTAAATCTAAAATCAGAAAACAATTGACTTTTTGTACTGAGTCCTTATCTTAGTGTTTTAAGGACACTAATATAGGTATTTGCATTAAGTTGTCCTTGACAAAAGTTTACATATTGAAAACCTATCTTATTTGTTTCTTGCTCTGTTGTTTCAAGTTTTCCATGGCGCAGGATAAACCAAATTTTTTATGGCTAGTGTGTGAAGACCAATCTTTGTTTTTTTCAATTTACGGAGATTCAAGCGCAAAAACGCCAAATATTAATGCACTTGCCAAAGATGGAGTGGTTTATCAAAATTGTCACACACCTTCTCCTGTTTGCGCACCTAGTCGCAGTAGTTTAATTACTGGGATGTATCCTACAACGCTTGGTACTCAGCACATGCGTGCCTACAAAAAGTCTGCAACAGCTAATGAAATTAATCCACATACTAAGCTTCCATATTACAGTGCTAAGCCAAAGAAACCGGTTCGATTTTTTACCGAGGACCTAAGGGCAAACGGATATTATTGCACAAACAACGCGAAAGAAGATTATAACATGATTTGCTCCCCATTGGCTTGGGACGAAAGTAGTAAAAAAGCACACTGGAGAAATAGGGTGGAGGGTCAAGCATTTTTCTCTGTATTTAACTTTAACATAACGCATGAATCTAAAGTTTGGCAAAACGAGATTAACTATTCAAAAGAGGCTTTAGAAAATGTTCGCCTGCCCTATTCTTTTCCGGAGGATGACGGAATCAAAAGCGATGTGTTGACCAATTATAAAAACATTGAAAAGCTAGACGAGCAAATCGGTATAATTATAGATCAGCTTAAAGCGGATGGTCTTTATGACAATACCATTATATTTTTCTTCAGTGACCATGGAGGTCCTTTTCCGCATTACAAGCGTTCCATCTATGAAACCGGTCTCCGCGTTCCTATGGTAGCCAAATGGGTGGATGATACTTGGAGCGGAAAGAGCTATCAGCTTATAAGCTTCGTGGATTTTGCACCTACCATATTAGATGTAGCAAATATCAAAAGAGAATTTCCATTTGAAGGTGTTTCTTTCTTCAAAAAGGACCAGCGCAACTATATCTATGCGGCTACGGATCGTTTTGATGGTGGTACAGACACGCGTCGCAGTGTTCAGAGCAAAGGGTATAAGTTAATTTACAATGGCGACACAACAAGTCCCGTCTTCAGGAGGGTGCAATACCGTCAACAAATGAAAACCATGAGGTTGTTGGATTCTCTCAAGGAAAGTCAACAGTTGGGCACCTATTTTACGAATTGGTTTTCAAAAAATAAGAACCGTTTTGAGCTGTATGAGGTTTCGGAAGACTACTATGAGACGAACAACCTAATGTCCTACCCGAGATACGAACGCGTCTTTAAAACATTACAAAAAGAATTATTTGCATGGATGGAGGAATCTGATTTCGGTAACTTGAGCGAATCGACGATGCTAGATTCCATGTTTACCAGCGAAATGACCATACCAAAGCTGAATGTGCCAAAACTTATCCAAAATGACAAAGGTTGTCTTATTCAGTCCAATAACGATTATGTCTCGGTAGGTTGGCGAAATAAAAATGAAAGGGTTTGGAAGATTTATTCGACGAATAAGTTGATACAACCAAAGGATGATTTCGAGATTTTACTCTTTCGACCAGGCTATGAGGTGCTGGTTAAAACCTTTGAAAAATAGTGTAAAGGAAAATTACTCAACCATAAAGGGGATATTGGCAACCGAGCATTGTCCTTTTTCATTCCTTACATAAGCAAAAACGCGGTAGGCTCCTTTTTGTTTGGGACTCATAAAGGTTAGTTCAGTATCGCTTTGTGTGAGAATATCTAGCTTCAAAGGGTCTGGTGAAAGCTGAATGTCACCGCCAATTTTATTGCTAAATGCCTCAGGAAATAATGCAAATTCAAGGATTACTTTTTTGTTGTTGTATTTAAGGTACTCAATACTCAAATTTACTTTCGTATTGGGTGCCAGGACATGATCCTTCTTCCATCCAATATTTTCCAAAGAGATATTTCTTATTGACGGTGCGCGCGATTTCGGCCATTCTCCCATCCAGCAATATTGCATCACATCAACGGCCTCAGTTGGTTTCCCATTGCTCAGAAACATCCCGTGCCAGGTCGCAGTAGATTCTTGTTTTTGTCCCCATAGAAAGCAGTAGCTTCCAAGACAACGTTCTTTATCTTTTTCGATGAGCTCTTTGTACCTGCGTTTTCGTTGGTCTGCTTTAACGCCATTGGGTGGTTCTATCTTGGCTTTCCATGAAGTTGTTTTGGCTTCAAAAGGGCCATTTACGCCCCATTCTGAAATGATGTAGGGTTTGTCCCAATTGAACTTTCTCAGATTGGCACCAGCATTTTCTATCGAACCGTATACATTGAGTCCCAGTATATCGATGCTTGGACAATGCTTTTTTATGTGGTATGCTTTTGCGGGGTCAACCCCTGCGATTACTGTCATTGTCGGATGATTAGGGTCTACTTCCTTAATGAATTTTGCAAGCGTTTCTATGGTCTCCCAAACTTTGAAATTGCTATACCTAAGGTCAACCTCATTTCCGATTCCCCAAACCAGTAATGCAGGATGATCCTTGTATTTTAGGATTTCATTCTTGAGCTGTTCAATTTGGCCTTTTACCGCATACTCGTCATTGTAATCCATTCCGCCTCTTTCGGGTCTAACATATAGCCCGAGTGTGACGGTCAAATCGCGCTGATACGCCGAGTCTAGGAAAGATCCATTGTTTGTACTCCAAATCCGAATCGAGTTTGCTCCTGATTTGGCCAATAGATCGAAATGGTCTTTGGCACCAGCGCCCTTGATATAGTAAGGCACTCCATTTCGGTGCAGCTCATAATGGCCCGCGGCATTTGTAGTCACCTCGACTTTACGCACCTGTGACTGCGAGGTAAGTGCGTATAGCATGCCAAATACAAGGCTAGCAAATAGATTTATATTCCTTTCCATTTCGTCGGTTTTTTGGGATTGCCACGGAATTCAATAAGCTGAAAATCTCCCATTTCAAATGGCTCGTTACTCATTATTTTAAACCTTATTTCCTTGAGTACATCCCATCTAAAGTCTTCATATCCGATAAGTGATTTTAATGGCAGATAGGCTTCAAATACACCACTTTCCCGTTCAATAAAATGATTTTCCTTTAATGATTTCTGGAGCTTTCTTTTTTTACCGGAATAGGCAAATAGCATGGCTTGAATTTTGGGTAGCTCAGCTGCTTTCACCTTAAATGTTAGTGCCGATGTTGTATAAATAGAGGAGAGATCGACGCGCATCCATTGGTAAGGGGAAAAACCAAAGGTATCCCAGGCTTTTTTTTTGGATGTATCTAAATCAAGGATTACACTTTCATTTTTGAATGAGCTTCCGAATTGAATGTCGGATGAATACTTTGAATTGATGCCCCACCAATATTCCTTACCAACGCCAAGTTGGATAGGGTGCGTATCAAATATTTTCGTGAATGTTTCTTCTGTATGCGCGTAGTTATGCGTATGTGGTACAATGACAATGTTGTCTATATGTAGGTCTCCTTTTCTTTGAAATTCAAGACGAAGCTCTTTGATATTCCCCATATTCACTCCACGATTTTCATAGTTGAACGCTTGAAAAGGAATACGTATTCTTCTCCATTCAGTATCAATTTTACCCCCTTCAAGGTCTAGGTAGTTTATTTTCGTCCTACATTGATTTCCTCCGTAGTCTTCGAGAATGAAAAACATTGGAACATTTGAAAGCTCACCAGAATCGATGCGCACACGAAGCTCTATTGCGGCGGATGCTAGTATGGGCCAAAGGTTTTTACCTTTATAGTTGCCCCATTTTAGGCCTATTCCGATATACTTACAAGAAGATTCATTCCATTTTATATGCAGGTGATCTTTACCAATATAGCTGTTCGTGGTCTCAAAGGATATTTCCTTACACGCATTGTTTTTTAGCCCCCACAATCCATTCTCTTCAGAAGAGGTGAAAAGAATTTTATATGGAAACTTTTCAAGGGCTGAAGTTGATTTGGATGGTCCATAAAGACGAACGTCTTGCATTGAACCACAAGACATGGTAAAGCAGACAAGTGTCCCTAAAGCTATTTGCGCGGTCAACTTCATTATTGGTCCAATAGGGCTGCGTTGGCGGTGAAAATAATATGGTCTATATCCGTACGTACATCTTTGCCAAAGTTTTCTGGACAAACTGGATTTCCAGAGGAAGAAGGACATGCCTGGCAGGCAATTCTTATGGCACGAATATTATTTGGGTTCATGTCAAAAACAATATCAGGGTTGTTTGGATCTCTAGGTTCAAAATCGGAATACCTAAATGATTTTAGCTGCCATCCATTCCAGTCGACAGGAATTTTCATTTTGTATACCTCCATTGTTGATTCAAATAAATCCGAGGCATTATTGTCTAGATTGTCATTAAACGGAGTATTTGTTTCCTCCGAAATTAAAATATTGATGAATTGTCCGGTATGCAGATCATCAAGGTCTGAGAGTAAACCTATATTGATGAATAAGTCATCTGGAGCTTGGCTGACATTCGTGATGTTGAGCGGTAGGTCTAAACTACCTAGGACCCAGTCCCAATTTACTCTACCCCCCATCTTGAAATAGCTGTTGCCCAATAATGCACCGTCATTTGCTACAGAAAATGTCATTCCTCCTCCATCAGTATTGTAATAGACAAGGCCCTCTGTCGGAAGTCCATCCTCAAAGTCTTCGAACCAAATACCATCCTCATAGGTTTTCGCTGAGGCAATGTTGATGGTGTCCCGGAGTGTATCGATTTCATTTTCAAAGCTTAGCTCGACTGAGCAAAACTCTTCCGAAAAGAAGGGAACCTGTGCGGGGCCGCCATTCCAAACAACCGTATTTGAGTCAATCTGGCTTGAAAACCCTGTAATTTCCCTTGAGGCACTCGTGGTCAATCCGTGGATGGTAATTTTCCATTCAACAGGTTTGTTCAGTTTACAATGGAAACCAACTTGTTCGTTGCTCTCAAAATTAGGGTTGTCATTGGTAAGCGTTAGTGGTTCTATAATTTCAAAATTTCCATATAGATTATTAATAGATGGCCCCTCGAAGTCTTCTTTCGTACAGGTGTAAAAGAATCCGACCAACCCTACTAAAAGAATCAATTTTGTTTTTCGTTTCATAATTCTACGGATAAAATGAATAATAGTCTGTTGTATTTATAATCTGAATAAGCCTGATCTGTAAATGTCATGCCCCACCAATTGTATTGCAGGTTGGCATATACATTTTCTCTAAGTTTATAGAGCATTCCAACGGAAAGCATGTGGTCTTTTTGGTTGACCTGTGTTGATGCAAAATAAGTAATGTCACCATAATTATCCCGTTCTGTAAGGAACTCATTTCCATTTGCATGGAATTGCTTGAAGGATGCTTGAATGAAAAACCTTTTGGCTAGCTCTGCACTTAGAGCTGCATTTAACTGATGGCTAAATAAATTTACAGAAGAAATAGCATCGCCACCTCTATTTGTAATTTCACTTTCGGAAGATGCCGAAACGCTTAGCTCTTTGCTCCAATTAAACCAGCGGTGCATATTGAGTTTAACCGCAGCTTTTACAAGTCCAAAGCTTCTTTTTTCTTCGGTTCCTTGACCAATCACTTCTTTGAAAAACCCCGCATCTATTTTGCCGAGTAGCGCCTTGCTTTTTTGATTGACCCTTGCTTTCAGATAGACTCCAGCTCTATTGGGGCTTGCATCTCCATACGGGAGAACATTTGAATATATCGGATTGAAGACCATCAAATTACTCGATAGGTCTTGGTTGTAAATCTTGTCGTCCGCGACAAGGTCAAATACGGATCTTGGCCTTTGTATGGACATATTGGTATATAAAGGATATATCGTATTGCTTTTGCCGGCAGCATAATCCAATCGCCTTGTCTGTGCACCAGCACTTCTGAAATTTGGATCTACATAACGGTAACCAATGCTAACTGATAAGGTAGAGTCATTCTTGCTGTATTTGTTTTCAAGTTCAAAAAACATTCCTTCATTTTGATTTGATATGGAGTCCGGTATTTCATTCGCTAGCTCAGAGTGCTGCCAGTACCTCTGAGAGAATCCAGTTTCAAGCTTTTGCGTAAAATGATGTTTATCATTGCCAAAATGGTGAAGGAGAGCTAAATCATAAACTGGGTTTCGTACGGAGATGTTTTCTGTACCGCTTGATGCAACTTCAAATAAGTTAACGTAATTTGCTGATAATGTGAGTCTTTTGTTTATTTCTGAAACCATCGTTCCTCCTGAAAGCAGAAGGTCGCTTGAATAAGTATTTCCACTAATTGCACTAGAGCCTCGAGGTCTCGTGACAAAGAAATCAAAAGCCAAGGTTCGGATAAATCGGTCAAATTTAAAGGAGAAATCCGTCTGGATTCCTTGTAATCGCCATCTGTTTTCGGTGTAAAAGTTTTCGTAGTGAAGAATGTCACGATAAGGTTTTAGCATGTCATGCTCATAAGCTGAAAGCTCTTCATCGTAGTTGTAGAGCGTGAATCGAGACTGCTTTAGAAAAAGGTCTCCAATGCTAAATCGAACTTTATCGTTGATGGTTCCTTTGGCTCTTAATTGCCGCACATTTATTTCAGTTCCGGAACCGAAAAAGCTACCAAAAGAATTTCTTATTCGGAGCTGAGCAAATATTTCAATATCCTTGATCGGGTTGACGTGGGTATTTAGGTCTAAGAGGTTGTATCCATTGGATGCGTTTTTAGCAGAAACAGTGTCCTCTGTATTGGTTTGATCTATGGCATCTCGTGCAAAATAAGATCGGGCGAGTCCGTCAAACCAAACCTTTTCTTTTATTTGCGCAGTAAGCTCATACGAAGTACCGAAGACGATAAAAGTAGCAAGTATGAGGGTTAAGCATCTTTTCATAGATTAAAAATTTATTTTTAGTTCAAGCATCGTTTCCCATCCCTTTAAATGGTTTTCTATAAAATTCGGGTCGAAGTAACGGTATTGGTTGTAGCGGAAAAAGACCATTACATTTTGTCCGATTTTATAATCTAATCCGAAACCAACGAGGGTATTCTTTTGGTTTCTTGAATTTGTATATCTATACAATCTTTCCCAACCCAAACGCTCAAAAAAGGTATTCGTAGGCGTCGCATCGGGATTGTCTCCGGGGTCTGTTGACGCGTTACCAATGATTTTCTCAATGCCATAGCTTAAAACAAAGACAGCTTTTTCATTCAGCTCAATACTGAAATCTAATTCTTGGCTAAGCTGGCTGATGAGCGTTTGGTTCCCAATTTGAGGAAGTGCTTTCAATTCTCTTTGACATGAATTGAGACGCGTTAGAGCGAAAATGTAGTAGTTCT
Source organism: uncultured Flavobacteriales bacterium (assembly GCA_913051935.1). Taxonomy (GTDB): domain Bacteria; phylum Bacteroidota; class Bacteroidia; order Flavobacteriales_D; family Crocinitomicaceae; genus UBA952. The sequence continues at coordinate 16,620 of CAJXCU010000028.1, read as the reverse complement.
TTCCAAAAAGTTTATTCGCGAACTTGGCCTGAAACTCAATGGTATTGAAAAATTTTTTAAAGTCGGCGAGTCCGCTAGCACTCGTATCGGTAATATTCACATTTTCAAAAACACCTCTGTAGGTTGAGTTCAACGCGTTATAGGGCCCCCAGTTTTGCGCAAATAAATAGATTCTAGATAGTGTCTGGCTATTTACATTGTGTATGTATGACAAGGCTGCATAGGAGGTGTCAATTTCTGCAAAGACGCCGATGCCGCCATTTAGCTTTAGTTTGCCTAGATTAATATCTGCGTTAATAGATGCGCCTTGTCGGTTGTTTACAGGGAATCCCAGCCCGACGATGGGGCTTTGATAGGGCGTTCGTACAGTTGTTCCGATACCTGCCACGTTCGGAAATACCTCGAGCACTGAGGTATTTAAAAAGTTACCCGTCACATTTACAAATTGTGGTGAAATCCTGTAAAGCTGGATGTTCAAAGGAACCTTCGTCGATTTTTCTGTTTTGACGTTTAATAGTATGGCTTCCCCATACCCGAGTGCTCTCAGGGGATCGCGATAGTTGCCTAATCCCAGCTCCATTTGGACTTGTATTTTATTCCATTTTTTGTCCAATTCAATGGTGTGAATGAAATAATTTCTTTTGTCATTACTTATCGAATCTGTATCAGCCCATGAGGAAAGATAATTGTAGGCGATTTTAAATGAAGGGTTGATTGTGTTTTTCAGCTGAAAGCATCCGGTAAAATTATCACTACTTTCGAGTAATGACCGATTAAAATTACTTTTTCCGATCACTCCTTTCACTGCAAAATTCAACGGTAGTTTTGTTCCTTGGAGAAAAACACCCTGAAAAGCCCTGCTTCCGTAACGAATCCCCTGATCAACCAAGCCACTATTGTAATAGTTCGAGTAGCGGTTGATTGGTATCTTATTGAGGGGAGTCTGTGGTCTTCTTTCAAAAATGCTAATTCTGTTGAATGAACGGTTTCCCCATACAGTTAGACGGCTTTGTCTATACCACGAAACACCACCAGATTTAAAATCAAAGGTTCCGAATTTTGTCGAAATTGATGTGGTAAGGTTAAGTCCGAGATTTAAGGTTAACGCTTTTGTATTTACCGGATTCGGTCCCTTATACAGACTATTGAGCATTAGATCTGCTCCAAAAGTGATGTTGTCTCTTGTTTTTCCATTTAGTTTCAAAAGAAACATGGGTTCCCGGTATGCATCCCCCGAGCTAATGACTGTTGTTTTGCCGCTATTATTAGGAAAGGTCTCTTGTTGATTTCGAACAAATCCTAAGAATCGATAAAACCCTGAAAAATGGATGGCACTTGTTGGATTTTTGAAACTCAAGCTATTACTGCTAAAAGGATTTTGCTGAGGGATGGTGTCTTGAGCGGCGTATGGACCTATTGAAAGAATAAAAACAAACCTAAGTATGACCCTCATATACATTTACTGTGTAAATACTACACTAAGGTACTAAATATAATATTTGATTTTCTCGCTTATATTTATTGAAGCATCGAATAAATATTATGGAGCAATGTCTTTTACGCATCTAAAGCCAGTGTGACTCATTCCTGTATCTTGAGAATTAGGCATTCTTGCAGATACTCTATAGCTGGAGCAGTAGCTGTCATTGCATAAAAACGAACCTCCGCGTACCACTCGTTTCGGGTCATTAGGTTCTAAGGAGTACTTCCAGGTTTGCGGCCCTTTTGGATTGTCTATGGTTTTGTTTTGATTCAAAGCCGCGTAATAATTTTCATCATACCAATCTGAACATATTTCCCACACGTTTCCGGCCATATCGAAAAGACCGTATCCATTCGCATCATATTGCATGATTGGGGCAATACCTTCATAACCATCCTCTTTTGTGTTTTGAGTAGGGAAGACCCCTGTCCAGTAATTACATTTGGGGGTTCCTTTTTCGACAGACAAATTTCCCCATGGATAAATCTTATTCTTTAAACCACCTCTGGCGGCCCATTCCCATTCAGCCTCCGTAGGAAGTCGTTTCTTACACCATTTGGCATATGCAAGCGCATCATGGTAACAAATATGGACAACTGGTTCCTCCTCTCTTCCTCGAATACTACTTTCGGGCCCATCAGGATGCTGCCAATCTGCACCTTTAGTCCATTTCCACCATTGAGATATATCAATCAGGTTGTAAATCTCTTTGGTCGGAATGAATACCATTGATCCGGGTTGTAGAACATCTGACTCAGGTTTCGGTGTGTGCTCAGGAAGCTGTTTTTTAAGAATATTCCAATCAATCTCTTGTTCCGCAATGGTTTTGTATCCTGTGGCTGCTACAAATGCCGAGAACTGGGCGTTTGTGACCTCATGAATATCCATAAAAAAAGCATTTACTTTTACCTGATGCTGGGGAAATTCTCTTTTTAGCGCCATTTCAGGACTACTCGCACCCATCATGTATTTACCTTCTGGAATATAAACCATTTTCATTGTGGAATCTGAATAGAGACAGTGTAATGAATCGATTCCAGTGATGCTTGATGTATTCAAACCTTCATTTAATAGATGCTGGGTTCTTGAATTTTCGCAGCATGCTTTTTGACAATTTTCGTTCGAACTTGCCTCTGAATTTTGTGGCGCCTCACTACACGCACTTATGAGAAGTGTGAAAAGTATGATTCGAATATTCTGTTTTAGCATAAATAGAATCAATAGTTTGAATTAATTTCTCTCACGGGAATTGTTTTCCATGTGATCCCTTCTTGCCATTTGGGCGCATGAACTTCAACAAGATAATCGTTTAAAAGCTTCTCTAATTCAATTGCTTTATCGGGATTTTGTAACGCTAAGTTCGTCTGCTCCATTTTATCCTCCACGAGGTTAAAAAGTAAAACGCTCTGGTCATCTTGGAATTTAACAAGTTTATAATCTCCTTTTCGAACTGCAGAATGTGGTCTTTTCAAAGCAATCCCATTTTTATAGGGAACATGAAAGAATATACCGTCAATTGGCCTATCGACGTTTTCATTATTTTTCTGCAAAAGTATGGATGCAAAGCTTCCTCCGTCAACTTCAGTCAATGATTTTTTGTTATTACCTGCCAGCTCGATGAGGGTGGGCAAGAGGTCGACTCCTGAAACAGGTATCGCGGATTCTGAACCTTTTTTGATTCCAGGTCCTGCAACGATAAGTGGAACACGTACACCGCCTTCAAGTGCATCCCATTTACCTCTACTTAAGGGATAGTTGTAGCTCTTTTCATATTTTTTTGCACCAGGAATATTTGGTACAGAGCCATTGTCAGACATATAAATAATATAAGTGTTGTCCTCAATTCCAAGCTCTTTTATTTTTTTCAGAAGGATACCAAGCCCCTCATCTAAATCCAATGTCATGGCTGCGAAACCTGCATCTTTTTGTTGAGCACCTTTGGGTTTGTTTTTGAGTTTGGCGTAACTGCTTTCCGTGGATTCAATATTGGCATGGACCGCATAATGTGAAATTTGTAAGTAGAATGGTTCATTTTCTTGCGTGGCTGACTGCATAAATCCGATGGCTCTTTCTGTTAATGAAAAAATATTTTTTGGATCGTCCGTAGCAGTGTGGTTCCACTGGGTTTTGTGATTGATGAAATGTCCATCTTTATTCTTTGTAGCTCCGTCACTCACATCATAGCCTAGCACAGTTGGGTTACTTCCCATACCCCATTTTCCAAAATGTGCCGCACGATATTTGTTATTTATTTGCTTTAGTGCCTTTGGGATACTCGTAAAACCTTCATGATCAATATGGTCTGTATTCATTCCAACACGAATCATAGACAGCCTTGCCGGTGTTTTGCCAAATTGGATGCTGTATCGTGATGGTGCACATACCGGCGCTCCTGAATATGCATCGGAAAAACGAATTCCCTTTTTGGCAAGTAATTCGAGATTTGGTGTTTCGAAATAATCACTTTTAGAGCCTGGTTCATTATGCATCATCTGCACGGATGTTCCGTTCCAGCCTTGGTCATCTGCTAAGATCAGAATAAAGTTAGGATGTTTTATTTGCAACGCTCTATCCGTCGACTGGTCGGAAATATTACAAGAAAGAGAGAGCGCTAAGAGTACAACTGAATAAAATACTTTTTGAATAAAGTATGTGGGTTGATGTTCGATTGTATTCAGGGAATTCATGTTCTCAGCGTGTGTGATTTGGTCTTTATCCTCTGTGAATTTAGTTTAAATTATCTGAATTATTTCTCTTTGAAATAGATTATTTTCCCTTGTGTATCATGAAGGTCACCATAAGTAATATTCTTTGCTTTGGGTACTGTTTTGGCATTGTCAATTTGTCTACCAAGTCCATCGGGTTTCACAGATGCTTCAAAAATTCTTTGATCAAGAACTTGCTTCAAAGAATCCATTACTGTTTTATACGCTTGGTTAGCCGCTAGATTAAGTAACTCTTTTTTATCAGTTTTATGGTCGTATAACTCATACCCGAGTGTACCATTTTGGCCCCATCTTGTAAGCCGATAGCGCCGTGTCTTTATCGAGTATCCATTGCGCCATCTTGTCAGTGCGCTTCCTCTCACTAAAGCATTTTCATTATGCATTACTGCTTGTAAACTTTTTCCAACCACATGTCGAGGTGTCTCTATATTTGTAAGCTCCATTAGTGTAGGGTATAGGTCAATAAGCTCGACGGGACTCATCGATCTCTTTGCCATTCCAGCTTTGTTTTCTGTATGCGGCATTGATATGATTAATGGAATTCTTGTTGCATTTTCAAAGAGTGTTTGTTTTTGCCAATGCCCATGTTCACCCATGTGATATCCATGGTCTGAGGTAAATACAACAATGGTATTTTCATCCAATCCGGAAGCTTCTAGATGGTCAAGGACTTTTCCGACCTGTGCGTCCACAAATGAGATCGTTGCATAGTAGGCTTCTTTGATTTCTTGTGCAAGATTTTTTTCGAGATTTAGTTGGCTTTTTTTTGCTCTGATTGATTTCGCAGCAGGAACAGGAAGTGTTTTAAGGTACTCACTCGAGCTCTCAGGAATTTCAATTGCGTCTCGTTTATAAAGATCAAAGTATTTCTTTGGAGCAACAAAAGGGGTGTGTGGTCTGAAAAATCCGACTGCTAGAAAGAAGGGAGTATTACTTTTCGAGAAATCATCTAGCTTTTTTATGGCTTCGTTTGCGCCGATTCCGTCTGTTTGCTCGTCGTCGTCTCCATCTGCTGCAAGCCAGCTCAGTGTTCCGCCATACCTTCTCGGAATCAGGGTGTTAATTTTATGTTCCTCAATTTTATCTCTTCCATATGGATTTACTGTTTGATCCCAAGAATAGATGTCATCATTTCCTGAGGTTCCGATTGCACTCGGATTATCGTAATGAAAAATCTTCCCAATGCGCACCGATTGATAGCCCTGTTGTCTAAATCGTTGGCCAAGCGTTGTAACGTCGGGAACAGAATTCCTAAGGTTCATATTGTTCTCAGTTATTTTCGTCTGATTCGTATACATACCCGTCATAAAGGAAGCGCGTGATGGACCGCACAAAGGGTACTGATTGTGCGCGTTTTCGAAAACAATTCCTCTTTGCGCAAGCCGGTCGATATTTGGAGTTTTTACCATATTGTTACCATAAATGCCTAGGTCACAGTTTAGGTCATCGGCAATAATGAATAGCACGTTTAGCTTCTTATCTAATACAGTAGAGGTGTTAGATTTTGCTTTTATTGATTTTTCAGGACTTTCATTGCAGCCATAGAATCCCACAATTAGAATGATAAAAAGTACTTGGAAAATGTTTGGCTTCATAGGAACATTTTAAAAAAGAATTAATGTTCGCTGAGTATGATTTTCTTGGTTACCCACGTTTGATTTATGAGACAGCTCAAAAAGTAAAGCTCACGCGTAAGCTCCGACGTTTCAATCACCACCTCACTGTTTTGTGGCTTCATTTCAAGAACGATTCTTCCGGTAAGGTCTTTTAGTTTTAATGCCGCTATCGGATCATTTGATTCTATAAATAACTTTTCAATAGCTGGGTTTGGAAATGTTCGTATTGAGATTTCATTTTCGGCAAGGTCAACGGTATTGGTATTCAGGATGACCATTTTTTGCCAATAGACGGTATCTAAGTTCGCAATACCCCATGGGGCTCGGAGTCCAAATCGAGCAACTGGGCCTTCGAATACATCACCGTTATCCGGTTCAGATTCAAGATCTATGATGTAAGTGCTAAATTCTGTCATGCCAGTGTCTACGGCAAACCGCCAAGAACATATTTTGTCATTGCTTCCTGGAGGATAAGCGAAAAGTATTGCATTTGGATTGGCATTTACACCAACTGCTAGTGGGTTTTTAAGCGTAATCTCAATTTGATTATAGGTCGTGGCATCGATACCTAAGTCAGCCTGTAAGTTACCACTTCTCATAATGGGTGTGGCATTAAATGCGCGCATCGCAAGCGCTTCCGGTTGTGCAAAAAGTTGACAGCCGTTGTTTGTCTCTGAGGCTGAAACCCAACCTTCTTGAGAGCTTTGCCAATTGTATTCTATTTGGCTCTTTATAAAGTTTATTGAAAATGTAAAAAGAACGAAGGTTATTGCTGAGAAGAATGAAAACTGAAAGTTTTGTTTCATGGTTTTGAAATTTAGTAGGATGGCTTTTTTACTAAAGTAGTATTTACTTGTAAAGTAAAAAAATCTTATTGTTAAATCAACACTAAGTAAATATTGAAAAACAAAAAACCCGGACAAAAGTCCGGGTTTAAAAGTGGAGTCGGAGGGGTTCGAACCCTCGTCCAAACGACGATTATTCAAGCTTTCTACATGCTTAGTTTCTGATTATTTTTCGATTAAAGCTCGGACAGAGACCCCCAAAACTTTAACTTAGATACTAGTGTCTTATGCCCACTTAGTACCGTCGTGAGCACCAGCCCGATGGTTTGGACTTCCTAATGGCGTGCCTAACGGGCCGAAGCCTGCCGGAAGTACTTGTTCAACCTACTGTGCTTCAGTTGAATTAAGCCAACTAACATTCCGTTAATTAAGCAGCAAGTGCGTATGACGTATTGTCAATTATAGTTTGTGACGTGATTTTTAAGAGGTTCACCACAACCCTCTGCATGCTGACACTTGACCAATGCTACCGCTGTCAAATCCAATGTCGACCCCAAAGAACGTTCTACAAAGTTAGAACTAATAACGTGTAAATTCAAAAAGGGTTCACAAAGTCAGTTAAAAAGAAGGTGTTCCTGTGGTGCGGTATTTTTTAGGTCGATCAGAATAGGTTCCTCGTGCCCTAATAATTGATTTTGGGTAATCCGTTATGATCGCATCGATTCCCAGATCCATCATTTTGTGTGCTTCAATAGCCGTATTGACTGTCCAGGCATATACAGCTATATTTTTATCTCTTAGCTGACAAAGCTTTCTTTTATTGATGGTCTTGTGGTACATGCCAAGTGCAAAGGGGGTGAAGGACAATTCATTGAGGTGGGATTTTACAGATTTAGAAGGTAAATAGGTGAGGTAGGCGAGTCGAAGTTTTGGTGCTTTTTTATGAAGTGCTTCAAGGATGTTTTTATCAAAACTCATGTAAACCACATTTGGAAATTGATAAGCAGCATGCGCTTTAAGGATAATATCAGCAAAGTGCTTTGGATGAGGCTGTGAAATACCATATTCAGATGCCTCTGATTTGATTTCAAACAAAATGAGCTTCCCCCGAATAATTGATCTCAGCTGTGTAACAGCATCTTTTAATAGTGGTTTTCTTGTGATTTTTTTTTGTTGCTCTGGAAATTGTGGATGTAACTTTGAGCCGCAATCAAAGGTTTCAATCTCATCCTGATTCATTTTATAAATATTGTAAAGCTTTTCATTAGCAATACTTTTTCCGCTAGGATCTAGGCAAAAATCGTTATGAAAATATGGCTCATGTGAGATGACAAGATTTCCCTCTCCATTTACGACAACATCCCATTCTATGCCATCTGCACCATCTTCAATTGCCTTTTTAAATCCTAAAATAGAATTTTCAGGCATTGTACCCCGGGACCCTCTATGTCCAATGACTCTAATTGTATTTTGGGCAATGAATAAGCCTGAACTTAAGATCATAATGATTAGTTTTAAATACCTCATAATAAGAATTATAGGATACAAAAAAAAGGCTTCAGATGAAGCCTTTTGTATTGTGGTATTTAAAGTCTTCCGAGCATTCCTTTCTTGAGCTTCGCGCTGGCTGGTTTGTCTCCAAGCCAAATCGCGTAAAGCGCTTTTTTGAATTCAAGTCCTTCAACAATACCCTTGTATTTTCCGTTGATGGTTACTGCTACGCCTTTACCAGGGACATAAATCATTAAAATTTCATCTTTCACCTTGAATGGGTCGGCAAAGAACCCTTTAAATTTAGCAATTTCAGCTGCAGATGCTTTCCCAGTAGATGCATTGGCAAAACCTTCTTTAACAGATTCGTTAAACTTATCTCTCGTTACTTTACTCGAGGTAATGACGATTTTAATTGCCGAGCTTGCGTCTGCTGCCATCACCTTATTCGCATCCATTGTAGTTTTTTCGAGGTAAAGACCCGCAACATACAAATCGAGTGTATACTTCTCTCTTAGGCCACAACCATTAAAATAAAGGGCTGTACCCTTGATGTCTAATTTTGGAGGAAAGGTAACTCCTGAAATAGTTCTGTTTTGCGCAATAGAGCCATGCGCCATAAAAAGTACCAAAAGGCTCGATAAAATAAATTTCATAAGATTATATTTTTTTAATTCCGAAAACAATTTTTGTTTCCACTTGGATTGCAATTATCATGCTAAAATAAAGATTCAGTCTGTGAATTCCTTGATTGAATTGTTATATTTAACTTAAAATACTAGGAAATTATGAAACTATTAGCCATTCTACTACTCTCAATTGCAGGAATGTATTTAGGGTATAAGTTAAGAAAATCAAGTAAAGACAGCAATAACGAACGTTTTGAAATCTATGGGGGCTTGACCTTTTTAATTGCACTAACCGGGGGAATTTTAGCTACTGCTTTATTTCTTTTGAAGGGTGAATCATGGACGATCGCAAATAAAATGATGTTTCGTCTGATATCTTTCGCAGTGATTGGTTTGATGTTTGTTTTGGTAGGAGTTAGGCTTACCGCAAGAGCCAAGCGTGAAGGAAATAAGCTAGGTCAAATTGCTGGATTAACTTGGGTCTTAGTGGCTTGTTTCGCAAGTGGGCTCATGATTACAAGAACGAATAAAATGAATGACGGATGGACTACAGAAAGACAGGCGCAGGTGATGAGCGCATGCGAGGGTATGGCTGACCAAGGAAATAGTTTTAATTGCCCTTGTTATGTTAGAGAGGTAATGAGTGCATTCAAAAATCCTATAGATTACAATAAGGCTATGGAAGATGAGAGTAGTGGAAAAAAGGCGACGTTTATTGCTAAAATGGAGGAAGACTGCCCTTGTGGAGGTGCAAGTTTTGATGAATCTGAGGTTGAATCTATTGATCTTCCTTTCTAAACCCTATAAGTCACGTCCTATGAAAATAATTTTTACATCTATTGCTACTATTTCTTTACTGTTGTCATCTTGCGGAAGTCCAGAAGAATCTATGAACAGGACGATGGCAGATTTCACTGAAAAATGTATCGAAGACGTCTACGATTGTGAGTGCTATGGTAATAAAGTAAAAGCGCACTTTAAGACGGATGAGGCCTATATCAAACATTACGAAGTGAACGACGAAATCCCAGACGAATTAGTCGAGTCTCTTTTTGACTGCATGAAATAATAGGAACTTCCTAATGCTTTGCAGCTAGGTAGCGTTCAGCATCTAGAGCAGCCATACATCCTGTACCTGCGGCAGTTACCGCTTGTCGATAGGTTTTATCGGCAGCATCTCCCGCAACGAAAACTCCTTTTACATTCGTGTAGCTCGTCCCAGGCTCTTCATACTCAATGTAGCCAGTTTCATCCAGCTTTAGGTATTCTTTAAATATGTCCGTATTTGGTTTATGACCAATGGCAACAAAAAATCCGGTACAAGAAATCTCAAACTCTTCATTTGTCTTGTTGTTAAATGCCTTCACGCCCGTAACAAGCTGGCCATCACCGAGTACCTCTTTTGTTTCAGTATTGTATAGTATTTCAATATTTTCTGTCTTTCGAACGCGTTCAGCCATTATTTTTGAAGCCCTAAACTCATCTCTTCTAACAAGCATGGTGACTTTCGTACAAAGTTTTGATAAGTAATGCGCCTCTTCGCAGGCAGAATCTCCCGCTCCGACAATTACCGTTTCTTGTCCTCGGTAAAAGAATCCATCACATACTGCACAGGCCGAAACTCCACCACCAAGCTGTAAATACTTTTGTTCGCTTTCAAGTCCAAGGTATTTTGCAGAGGCTCCTGTTGAAATGATCACGGTATCCGCATGGATTTCAGTTCCATCATCCGCCCAGCATTTATGTACCTCTCCTGAAAAATCAACTTTATCTATGAATCCAGGACGAACGTCAGTTTCGAATCTTTGCGCTTGGTCCTTTAATTCAATCATCATTTCAGGTCCCGTAACGCCATCTCTATATCCGGGGAAATTTTCTACCTCATTGGTAGTCGTTAGCTGCCCTCCAGGCTGTAAGCCTTCATAAAGTACTGGTTTCATATCAGCTCTTGCAGCGTAAATCGCCGCAGTGTAGCCTGCTGGGCCAGAACCTATAATCAGGCATTGAATTCGTTCTATCGCGCTCATAAATATTTTTTATACAAAAATAATTGAAAGTGTATAATGACCTAATGAAATTCAAAAAAGCTTCGCCTTATTTTCTAAGCTTGAATTTTGCTATTCTTCCTTCCGTTGCCGAAGCAATAAGTTTGTTTTTTAGAACAGTGAGGGTGTAAAACTTTCCTGACGTCAGAGGGCTCCAGTTTTCTCCATTGTCTAAGGAGTAGTCTATTCCTGTAGTTCCACATGTGTAGTAAACCCCCTTGTGCTCAATGACGCATGAACGATAACCTCTAGGTTTAGTTGTAGGGGCTTTCCAGGTTTTACCTCCGTCGCTTGTGATGAAACAGTTTTTTGAAGCATCTTCCGGTTTTTTATAATTTCCTCCAACAACGACACCTTCTAATTTATTTTTCATGGCTACAGAGTAAGCACCAGAACTAGCTCGAGATTCAAATGGAAGTTTGGCGGTAAACCAAGTCTTTCCTAGATCTTCAGTTTTGATAAATCTCGAGGATTGACCACCTGTCACGATTACAAACATTTCATCTTTATAAATGATGCTTGTCCCACTCGCAGAAAAACCGTATTCTCCCTCTAATGCTACCAATGGTGTTTTTACAGGGGTCCATCTAACACCTCCTGAGGTAGTCGTATAAACAGGGAAAACCCCATCAATCGGATCGCCATAAAGCATTCCTTTCATTGCATATAATGCCATTCCATCATAAAAAACATCCTTGAAATCTGCACGCATTCGCATGGCAACACCGTTCAAAATATAGGTAAGCTGGCTTGCTTTGTTGCTTTGCATAGCAATGACCTTTTGACCATTTACATTGATATCTCTGAGCTCATAAAGGGGAGAATTAAGGTTGAGGCACCTGGACTTGTTTGTTTTGATATTATATTCATAGACCAAGCCTGTGTTTGCACTGAGGTAAATGCTATTTTTAAATCCCGCAATTCCTCTTGAATGTGTTCTGGAGTCTGCATAATGGTGAAACTGAGCAAATGTCGCCGAAAACAGTAGACTAAATATTCCGAAAACGATCGTTGAAGTGCTTTTTGTGTTCATTTTTGATTGAATTGAGGTTATTGGGTATCGATTTTTTCCATCTTTTATGAGACCATATCCATTGGCTCGGTTCACTTAAAATGTCCTTTTCTAAGAAATGTACATATTTTTCAGTGATTTCTCCATAAGACAAAGATAGCGGATCCTCACAAATGAGCTTAAATTCGAGTTCATAATAGCCTCGTTTTATTTTTCGTACAAAGTAATATATTACGGGGAGTTTGTAGGTATTTGAAATCATTTCTGTTCCAAAGGTGAAAGCTGTTGGTTGGTTTAAAAAATCTGTCCAGTAGCTCTTTTTAACGCTACCAGGAGATTGATCTCCCAATACGAGAATGGCAAAGGGGTCGTTATTGGGATTTTCTATTTCTTTTTTATAGTCGTTAGAATCTGTTACGACCATACCGAACCTTGCTCGACGCTTATTTATCTCAGTGCCAAGTGAAGCCTGTTTTAAGGGCATTCCAATACCGATTGCTTGATGTTTGATTGCTGAATTTTGAAAGCTGATCCACCATTCCCAATTATTGATATGACCAGCGCATAGCACAATACTTTTACCGTCATCAAAATAGGCATTGACAAGCTCTGGATTCCGAATTTTATAACGCTTTTCCAATGATTTTTCTGACATACTAAGGTTTTTAATTCCCTCCACAATAATGTCCGAAAAATGCTGATAATAGTCCTTAATGATTTGTTTTTTAGCTTTCTGATCGAGTCTCGGGAAGCTCTCATTTATATTTCGAACGACTACCGATTTTCGATATCTGATCACCCTGTATAAAAGAAAATAAATCAGATAGGAAAGTCTATAAAGGAGGAACAAGGGAAGCCAAGAAATCGGAAGTAATAACAAGAAAAATAGTGCCTTTCCCATTATTTTTTGTACTTGTTTTTCCAAAGGCGATGCTGGTTTTGCTCAATATCTTGCTCCTTAGCGCTAGAACCTGCACTGTAGAACGATGTGCCTGCGATTTCGTTGGGTAGATACTCTTGTGCTACAAAGTTTCCATCGAAATCGTGGCTATACTTATATTTTTCTCCGTAACCGAGCTCTTTCATAAGTGCACTTGAGGCATTTCTCATGGCTATTGGTACATTAAGATTACCAGTTTTTTGAACGGTCTGCTGGGCATTATTAATAGCCATGTAGGCGCCATTTCCTTTCGTACTATCTGCAAGGTAAATGGTACATTGTGCCAATATGATTCTAGATTCCGGCCACCCTATTTTTTCGACGGCTTGAAAGGTTGTATTGGCCATCAGTAAAGCATTTGGATTAGCCAGGCCAATATCCTCAGAAGCCAAAATAATCAAGCGTCTAGCGATGAATTTTGGATCTTCGCCACCTTCAACCATTCTTGCCAACCAATAGATTGCTGCGTTTGCATCACTACCTCGAATGGATTTAATGTACGCTGAAATGATATCGTAATGCTGGTCACCATCTTTATCATATCGAGCAAGCGATTGTTGGGCATTCTCTTGCACCACGGTATTCGTTATTACGATGTTTTCATTTTGTGGTAAAGAACTTATGATAATTTCGAATACGTTTAATATTTTTCGTGCATCTCCGCCGGAGATCGCAAGTAAACTTTCATATTCTTGAATGTTTATTTTTCGCTGCGATAGTAGCTCGTCTTTTAAAATGGCCCTATCTAAAAGTTTAATGAGGTCTGCTTTCGTGTGGTCTTTCAAAGTATAGACGTGGCATCTAGACAAGAGCGCGGAGATGACCTCAAAGGAAGGGTTTTCAGTTGTGGCTCCAATTAAGGTTACAATGCCTTTTTCAACGGCACCTAATAATGAGTCTTGTTGAGATTTCGAAAAACGATGTATTTCGTCAATGAATAAGATGGTTCCTGATTCTTGAAACATTCCTGCATTTTGGACCTTTGCAATGACTTCACGAACATCTTTTACACCAGATGATATTGCGGACAAGGTGTGGATTGTCTTTTTAAGCTTTTCTGCAACAAGATAGGCTAGTGTGGTTTTTCCAACACCAGGAGGTCCCCAAAAAATCATTGATGGAATAATCCCTGCCTCCAAGGCCCTTGTTAGCGGAGCATTTTTCGAAAGTAAATGTTCCTGACCTATATACTCTTCCAAGTTTTTGGGGCGCATTCTTTCGGCAAGAGGGGCTAGGATATTCATATCACAAATTTAAGGAAAGATTGAAACCGAGCTTTAAATTTGTGTCCATTTCACATATCCTCATTATTTTTACCATCGTGTTAAATGGAAAACAAATAGCTGTTGTACTCCCTGCTTATAATGCTGCTCAGACCGTAGGGAAAACATATCGAGAAATACCTTTGGATTTGGTAGATACGGTCATCCTCGTTGACGATGCAAGTAAGGACAATACATCTGCTGTAGCCCAAGAATTAGGGATTGAACATGTAATTCGACATGAATCCAATAAAGGGTATGGTGGGAATCAAAAATCATGTTATGAGAAGGCCCTCTCATTAGGGGCGGACATCATTATTATGTTGCATCCGGATTATCAATACACGCCAAAGTTGATTCATTCAATCTCAGGTATTATTGCTTACGACGTCTATCCGGTTGTGTTGGGTTCACGTATTTTGGGGAAAGGAGCTCTAAAAGGAGGTATGCCCATCTATAAATATATAGCAAATAGGATACTTACTTTATTTCAGAATATTCTAATGGGACAAAAACTATCTGAGTATCATACTGGTTACAGGGCTTTTTCTAAAGAGGTTTTTGAGAAAATCAACATACATGGTAATTCGGATGATTTTGTATTTGACAATCAAATGCTCGCTCAAATTTGCTTCAAGGGATACGAAATAGGAGAAGTAACATGTCCTACAAAGTATTTTGAGGAAGCTTCTTCGATTAACTTCAGCCGCTCAACCACCTATGGTTTGGGGGTTTTAAAAACTTCATTACTTTTCCGTTTGGCTAAATGGAAGATATTCACTCACAAAATATTTAAATAATATGTCAGACGATAAAAAAGTTATTTTTTCAATGGTTGGCGTCACAAAATCAACGCCTCAGGGGAAACAAATTATCAAGAACATTCACCTCTCTTTCTTTTACGGTGCTAAGATTGGCATTATCGGACTGAATGGTTCTGGTAAATCAACCGTAATGAAGATTATTGCTGGATTAGACCAGGCCTATCAAGGAGATGTGGTTTTTTCTCCAGGGTATTCAGTGGGGTATTTACCACAAGAGCCTGAATTAGATTTGCAGAAGACAGTGAAGGAAATTGTGATGGAGGGATGTCAAGAAACAGTGGATGTGCTTAAGGAGTATGAAGAGATTAATGCGTCCTTTATGGATGAGGCAGTTCTCAATGATCCTGATAAGATGGAAAAGCTTATTGCACGTCAAGGTGAGGTTTCGGATAAGATTGATGCTTTAGATGCATGGGAGCTGGACAATAAGCTTGACCGTGCGATGGATGCCTTGCGTTGTCCTCCTGATGGTCAAAATATAGGTACTTTATCTGGTGGTGAAAAGAGAAGGGTAGCTTTGTG
Organism: uncultured Flavobacteriales bacterium; assembly: GCA_913051935.1. Taxonomy (GTDB): domain Bacteria; phylum Bacteroidota; class Bacteroidia; order Flavobacteriales_D; family Crocinitomicaceae; genus UBA952. The sequence goes on along the minus strand of CAJXCU010000028.1, from coordinate 1,285 downwards.
CAGATTGCTGCTCAAAAATCCCGATATTTTATTATTAGATGAACCTACTAACCATTTGGATGCAGAGTCTATTGATTGGTTAGAACAGCATTTACAGCAATATAAAGGGACCGTAATTGCTGTTACGCACGACCGTTATTTCTTGGATAATGTAGCGGGTTGGATTCTAGAGTTAGATAGAGGAGAGGGTATTCCGTGGAAAGGCAACTACACGTCATGGCTAGAGCAGAAAGGAAAACGATTAAAAGAAGAAGAAAAGTCTGAATCGAAGAGACAGAAGGTCTTGGCGAGAGAGCTTGAGTGGGTTAGAATGAATCCGAAAGCGAGACAAGCAAAAAACAAGGCTAGAATTCAGAATTATGAGAAGATGTTGTCTCAGGACACGAAAGCTAAGGAGGATGCACTAGAGATTCCGATACCGAATGGTCCACGTCTGGGAACCAATGTGATAGACGCAGAAAGTGTTGCTAAGTCATTCGGTGAAAAGTTACTTTATGACAACCTCAATTTCAAGTTGCCACCTGCAGGTATTGTAGGTGTAATTGGTCCGAATGGAGCAGGGAAAACAACTATTTTCAAAATGATTATGGATGAATTGCAACCAGACGGAGGGCAATTTCAGGTCGGTGATACAGTAAAGCTTGGTTATGTAGACCAAACCCATAAAGACATTCATCCTGATAAATCGGTTTTTGATGTTGTTTCTAATGGCCTAGAGTATGTTGAAGTAGGGAATCAAAAAATCAACTCTAGGGCATATCTCTCTAAGTTCAACTTCAATGGATCTGACCAGAATAAAAAAGTAGGGGTGCTTTCAGGTGGTGAAAGGAATAGATTGCATTTGGCCATGACCTTGAAGATAGAGGCGAATGTTTTATTGCTTGATGAGCCTACCAATGATATTGATGTAAATACCTTAAGGGCTTTAGAAGAAGGAATTCAGAACTTCGCCGGTTGTGCAGTAGTTATTTCCCACGATAGATGGTTCTTAGATCGAATATGTACGCATATCTTGGCTTTTGAAGGAGATTCTGAAGTTTATTGGTTCGAGGGAACATATTCTGATTACGAAGAAAATCGAAAGAAAAGATTGGGTGACGCTGGTCCAAAACGGATCAAGTATAGAAAAATCGTATAAGGCAATTTAAATAGAATACGGTACTGCTTTTTAAACGACAATTTAACTTGTATATTTAGGAAGTCTTACGTTGTTAATTTTATTTTTATGGCTTTTATTGATGTTATTAAATACGAATCCAATTCAGATGAATTTGTTTGGAAACAC
>CAJXCU010000027.1 GCA_913051935.1 uncultured Flavobacteriales bacterium | reverse complement strand
ATCTTATTAATTACCTTTTTTTTATTATAATTTTTCTATTAAGCGCAAAGATACTTGGAAACAAAGATATTAAAATCTTATCTAAAAAGTCTGTTAAGTTTAATAAAAATTTATTTAATTTAATATGTAAAAAATTTGAATTCACCCCACCAGAATTCAAAAAAACTAAAAATTTTGATAATTTATTTTCAATTATTTTATATTCAGGAAAGTAATTTTCAAATTTTTGGGTATTTTTAAACATCAATTGCGCAACAGCTGTATTAGAAATCCAAGGACTTTTTGGATTAAAAATGTTTCTACGACTAAATACTTTAGATCTTAATGACCATCCTTCATCGTCGAGTATTACTTGAAATAATTTTAAAAAAAAGGAAGTTTCAGGTTCATTTATTAAAATATAGCCATTTTTTTTTAAATAATTTCCCATATGTCTCAAGGTTAGGTATGGGGAAGAACAGTGGTGAAGAGAGTGATTAATAATAAAGATGTCTACTTTTTTATAGTATTTTTTTCCTAAATTCACCTTTCTCATATCAACTTTTTTGTCTATCCAGGGATACTTTATAATATCTGTTAAAATTATTTTTTTATTATTTATTATCTTTTTAATACAGCCATTTCCTGATCCCAATTCAACTATAATTTTTTTTTTGTGCAAATATTTTTTCATCCAAGAGAATCTTTTTTCTAAAAGATAAATTAAATTCTTATTTTTACTAGATAAGATTCTTTTTCTATTCTCATAATTAGTACAAGAACAGTACATTTACCCCTATGATTGAAATGCTCAGAAAAAGAACCATCGAAAACTCCGGATTAACAATGACTTCTTTGGGGCATTGTATTCAGCTATCGAACTACATCCTTGAAAAACATGATACGTTCATAAGCTATAATACCTTAAGACGGTTTTTTGGCGTTATCGCCAACGAAACAAAACCATCTGCCTTGACCTTGGACATTCTTTCTAGGTTCAATGGCTACAAAAACTACATGCACTTTTCAATCTTGTTTAAATATGACAATCAATGGAAGTTACAGAATGATATCTATGAAATCATGAGTCATTCAGAAACTAACATTTTCATTGAAGAAATAGAAAAAAAAATAAATAAAACATCGGACTTCGTGAGTATACTTGTGCAAGTAGTTCGAGAGCTGATTTTAGAAAAAAGATACAATGATGTTATTGGCATACTATCCCTAAAGCAGCTTCAAATCAACAATATAAGTTATGATGAGGCGATCAATATAGCAAATGGTATTGGCAACCTACTGAGAACTTAAAACATAGAGGAAAAAACACTCATAAAGCTCCTAACAGTTGCCAATTATAGAAGCTTGGTTTTTTCTGTTTTTGTCGACTACTCTCATTTAAATGGGTACTATTCTAAACAAATAAAAATTCTCAAAAACATGAAAGTTGAGGAGGACACTATAGTGTTTTCTAAATGTATTGAAAATCTACATTTGTATTTAAATCTCAAACCGATCAAGCACAAAACGTTTAGCGCAAAAAATGAATTTCACCCAATTCTCAATAGTAGAGTCATCTCACAAGAATTATTAAATCCAACACAAAATACACCGTTACTGTTAGAATCGTTTTACCAAGAAATCTCAACATCAAGCTTGAAAATAGAACACTTCTATGAACTGATTGTCACAGCGATGATTACTAAAAACAAATATGCGATGTCTTTTATCATCAATAAGATTGACCGCTTGAAAAGTGATGTGTTTTTATATCAGCTGAGACACAAGCAACAATATGTGTTGATGAAATCCTTGTTCCTTTCTGCTACTGGCAGTAAAAAAAGTTGCCTCAAAATCATTGAGGATTTCAACCCAAATGGAGTTTCGGAATCCTACAAAGAATTTCTCAATGTTTTTTACATCATTACACAATATAACGTGGCTGAAAATTTCGAAAAAGAAAAGCTAATAGCGAGTTACGATGATTTAGCTGAAAAACTAAGCTATCCTCTGTTTGATCTGGAATATATTAAAAACTATAACTTCAAAGATTAGACCTCTTTAAGAACCTCACTAAAGGCAGTCAATGTGCGGTCTAGATCCTCATAGCTCAATGCATCATTCAAGAAATAGCTTTCAAACGCACTCGGAGGAAGATAAATGCCTCTCTGAAGCATTCCATGAAAATAGGCATTGAATTTGGGATTATTTCCTTTACTAGCAGATTGAAAATCTACAACGGGCTCTTCTGTAAAATGCAGAGACATCATTGAGCCCAGCTGATTGAGCTGATAAGGCATCCCTTTTTCATCTAGGATCTTAGCCATTTCATTGCTGAGGTGCCTTGTTTTAGCCTCAAGACTTTTATATAGCTCGGGACTAGAATTTAGAATCGATAAAGTAGCAAGACCAGCTGACATTGCTAAGGGATTTCCACTCAATGTGCCGGCTTGATAAACAGGTCCATCTGGTGCCAGATGAGACATGATTTCTTTTCGGGCGCCAAAAGCGCCAACGGGTAGCCCCCCGCCAATTACTTTTCCATAAGTCACAATGTCGGCACTTACTCCGAGAAGCTCTTGAGCCCCCCCTTGCGCCAAACGAAAACCAGTCATTACCTCATCGAAAATCAAAAGCGCGCCGCTTCTGTCGCAAAGTGTTCTTAAACCTTCTAAAAATCCTTTTTCAGGAGGGATACAACCCATGTTTCCTGCAACAGGCTCAACTATTACAGCCGCTATCTCATCTGAGTTTGCGTCAAATATCTCTGCTACATTATCTAGGTCATTATAACGCGCAAGTAGCGTGTCTTTTGCCGTTCCACTGGTTACACCGGGACTATTTGGACTTCCAAAAGTAACGGCGCCACTTCCTGCCTCAATCAAAAAAGCATCAGAATGTCCGTGATAGCAACCGGAAAACTTAATAATCTTTTCTCGTCCTGTATACCCTCTAGCCAAACGCACAGCGCTCATGCATGCCTCGGTTCCAGAATTTACAAATCTGATTTGGTCAACATTAGGGGCCATTGAGCATGCAAGCTCAGCAATTTGAGTTTCAAGCTCAGTCGGGATACCAAATGAAGTGCCATGCCGGGCACGATCCGTAAGCGCATCAATGACTTCAGTATGTGCATGCCCTACAATCATAGGTCCCCAAGAAGCGATATAATCTATATATGCATTGCCATCCACATCATACAAATATGCCCCTTTTGCCCTTTCAATGAATATGGGCTCTCCCCCCACAGATTTAAATGCCCGAACTGGTGAATTCACCCCCCCGGGAATTACTTTTTTTGCAGATGCGAATAAATTACTAGATCGTGTGTAAGTGTAAATGGCATTCGTTTTCATTATCTTATATTTGCACCACGAAATTAGCAATAATAAGAACGTATGACCTTCGAATCAAGCCTAAGCTTTGCAAAAAAAATGGATGAGCAGGACCCATTAAATGGGTTCCGCCAAAAATTCATTTTTCCCAACTTTCACAAAAACAAAGTCATTTACTTTACAGGGAACTCGCTTGGTCTTCAGCCCGTAACCACGCGCCAAATGATTATAGAAGAGCTGGACGATTGGGGTAAATTCGGAGTCGAAGGGCATTTCATGTCAAGACGCCCGTGGTACGGCTACCACGAACAGCTTACCGAGCTTAGTGCCTATGTCGTTGGGGCAAAACCCATTGAAACTGTTGTTACACACTCTCTTACAACGAACATTCACTTGCTGATGGTTTCGTTTTACCAACCCGTAGGAAACCGAACCAAAATTCTTTGCGAGAAAAAAGCGTTTCCGAGCGACCAATACGCATTGATGTCACAGCTTAAATTTCATGGCTATGATAAGGCGCATCTTATTGAGGTGGGGCCAAGAGAGGGAGAGGAAACCATTCGCCACGAAGATATTCTGAGGGCTATCAAGGAGAACAAAGATGAACTTGCGCTCGTGTTTATGGGGGGTGTGAATTATTACACAGGGCAATTTTTTGACCTGAAAGAAATTACAAAAGCCGGCCATTCAGCGGGAGCAATTGTTGGATTTGATTTGGCACATGCAGCAGGAAATGTAAATCTCTCCCTTCACGACTGGGGAATCGACTTTGCAACGTGGTGTTCCTACAAATACTTAAACTCTTCTCCAGGAGGAGTTTCGGGTATTTATGTTCATGAAAGACATGCCGACAACAAAGAGCTCAAAAGATTTGCCGGTTGGTGGGGACACGATAAGGAACAACGTTTTTTAATGGAGGATCAATTTGTTCCAATTAAAGGTGCAGAAGGCTGGCAATTGAGTAATGCCCCGGTATTGGGTATGGCAGCCCACCTGGCTTCACTTAAAATATTTAAAGAAGCTGGAATGGAGCGCATAGGATCAAAACGAGACTTGATGACTGCCTATCTAGAATTCCTCATCCTAAAGGTCTCCTCCGAGAATGGGAATTTTCTCAAAATAATTACCCCTACCTCTATTTTTGAAAGGGGCTCCCAATTGTCTCTTGTCCTCGAAAAAGATGGTAAGAAGAAGTTCGATCTTCTGACTGAGCAAGGAATTATAGCAGATTGGAGGGAACCTAATGTGATCAGGATTGCGCCTGCTCCGCTCTACAACTCTTATGAAGATTGCTGGCATTTTGCGGAAGTCTTGGGTAGAGAAGTCTCTTAGTTCTTGGCTGAAATTACAAGCTCTGCAACAGTATCTGAAAAGTACTTATGCTCTAATACTCTCACTTTGGTTGAAAGCGTTTCTGATGTTTCATTGTCCGAAATTGATACCCTAAACTGCCTAATAATTTGGCCTTCATCGTAAGCACCGTTAACATAATGGATTGTGATTCCTGATTCTACTTCTTCTGCCTGAATAACTGCAATATGCACATGCATTCCGTACATCCCCTTTCCTCCAAATTTCGGGAGTAATGCAGGGTGGATATTTATAATTTTATTTGGAAAATGCGCGAGAAAGGATTCAGGTATGAGCTTTAAAAATCCGGCCAATACCACCCAATCAATACTCAATTTTATACACAAGTCAAGCAAATTTATTTTCTCAGTCTCATTCCATAAGCTGTAATGAAAGACAACTCCAAGCTGCTCACATAAAGCTTTTAAATTTTTGTTTGGCTTTGAGCTATAAACCAAAGCAACCTCAATACCATCTCTTTCGCTAAAGTTTCTGAGCATTTTAGCCGCATTGGACCCCTCTCCTGAAATAAAAACCGCAATCTTTCGCATACTTTGTTAGTGCAAAGGTAACAGTTTGTCTACTTATAAAAGGTTAATCAAGACCTCTCAGTTGATAAATAATTGAAGATTATGTTGTTAATTGGCTATATCTTTTTTTTCTTTGCAACCATAAACATTAAAAAAATTAAAAGATGTCAGATATCAGAGAAAAAGTTGTAGCAATCATCGTAGACAAATTAAACGTTGAAGAAAGTGAGGTTGCAAATGAAGCAAGTTTCACAAATGACTTAGGGGCTGACTCCTTAGACACTGTTGAATTAATCATGGAATTTGAAAAGCAATTCAATATCTCTATTCCCGACGATAAAGCAGAAGGAATTCAAACAGTTGGTGATGCAATTGATTACATCACTGAAAACGCAAAATAGTAAGATACATTTTTAAGGGACTTTATGGAGTTAAAACGAGTAGTTGTAACTGGCCTTGGCGCACTTACCCCTATTGGTAATACAACGTCAGAATTTTGGCAAAACCTAGTTTCGGGTAAAAGCGGAGCTGCACCTATTACTCATTTCGATGCTACGTTGTTTAAAACACAATTCGCTTGTGAGGTGAAAGGTTTCAACGTAAACGATTTCATCGACCGAAAAGAAGCCCGTAAAATGGACCTGTTTACCCAGTATGCTATGGTTTCAAGTGATGAAGCTTTAGCTGACTCGGGTATATTAGCATCAGACCCGAACCACGACCGCATTGGTGTGATATGGGGCTCGGGCATTGGAGGATTAAATACATTTCAAGAAGAGGCCAAAACTTATTTTGCCAGTGACGGCCCTCCTCGCTTAAATCCCTTTTTTATCCCGAAGATGATTGCAGATATGGCCGCTGGTCAAATCTCAATTAAAAACAACCTCAGAGGTCCAAATTATGTCACGGTTTCTGCATGTGCCTCAGCAACAAATGCCATTATTGACTCCTTCAATATCATTCGTCTCGGTAAAGCCGATGCCATAGTAACTGGTGGTTCTGAAGCTTGTGTTAACGAAATGGGTATGGGGGGGTTCAATGCCCTGCGTGCCTTGTCCACAAGAAATGAAACCCCAGAAACTGCTTCAAGACCATTTGATGCTGAGCGAGATGGATTTGTGTTGGGCGAAGGTTCAGGAGCTTTAATACTCGAAGAATATGAGCACGCTATCAAAAGGGGAGCAAAAATTTATGCTGAAGTGATAGGTGGAGGAATGTCGGGTGATGCTTATCACATGACAGCTCCGCACCCTGATGGATTAGGTGCAAAAAACACCATGATCGCAGCGATTGAAGATGCACAAATTGATCCGGAGCAAATAGATTATGTAAATGTACATGGTACCTCAACGCCTCTAGGCGATGTTGCTGAAGTGAAGGCTATTGAAGACGTATTTGGTGAACATGCATACAATTTAAATATAAGCTCTACAAAGTCAATGACAGGACATCTATTGGGTGCTGCAGGAGCGATTGAAGCCATAGCTTGCGTTTTATCGGTCAAAAAAGACATCGTCCCGCCAACCATCAACAACAAAATTCCTGATCCCGCGCTCGATGAAAAGCTGAACTTTACATTCAATAAAGCCGAAAAAAGGACAGTAAATATTGCGCTTTCGAATACCTTTGGCTTTGGTGGACACAATACAAGTATAATAGTTAAAAAACATACGCCTTAAACTCTGAAGCTTCCTTTGTTCAAAAAGAAAAAGACAGAGGGTGAACTTAAACTCTATCGTTTCATTCTCAGTAAATTTGGTTATCGGCCAAACAAAATTTTCTATTTTCAAAAGGCCATCACCCATAAATCTTTTATTTCTCATGCACAAAGCGACTACTCTAATGAGCGTCTTGAGTTTTTAGGGGATGCCATTTTAGATTCTATTACCGCTGAATTTCTTTTTTTAAAATTTCCGGAAAGTAATGAAGGAGCATTGACAAAACTTAAATCAAAAATTGTCAATCGAAAAAACCTATGCAAACTTGGAGAAGAAATTGGAATACGAGAAGTCTTGCTCTACAACAACAATAGATCAATAAATATTTCGACCCTCGAGGGGAATGCTTTTGAAGCCCTTATAGGAGCTATTTATTTGGATGGAGGATACGTCAAAACAAAGAAGATAATAGAACAATATATCTTCAAACGTTACTTAAATTTTACGAAGCTCTTAGAGGAAGAAATTGATTTCAAATCAAAATTATTTATTTGGTGCCAGAGAAAAAAGCTAGATCTCAAGTTTAATTTGCTATCAGAGGAACACAAAAAAGGAAAGTGGGAATACAATATTCAGGTGCAGATAAATCAGCAAGAATACGGTATGGGAAAAGGCCCTTCCAAAAAGGTCGCCGAACAAAATGCGGCGAGAGAAACCTTTGAGTTATTGGGAGAAATTTGAATTTTGATTTAACCGTTTTATTTGCTTACTTTGTAACCTACTTTCTAAAACAACAACAATGAATTCTACAGACATTTTCTTCATCGTGGGTGACCTATTTCAATGGACATTTCAGCTCTTCACATTCATTGGTAATTATATTAATTACCTTTTCATTATACTGATCTTCGGAGGACTATGCTATTGGATGACCGTTCAGAAGAAGCTTAGTAAATTATCAAATGTTCCTGCAGAAGTTAAAGAAGGAAAGGGATGGTATAAAGAAAAAGGCCGACAACTTAAATAGTTATTAGGCAACTCCACCCTTGAGCTTACGTTTAGACTAATATTAATTATAAGCCGTGAAGGGATATTTTCTGTTTTTTTCTATTTTCTATTGCAGTCTTGTGGGATACGCTCAAATTGCTAATGCACCAGATTGTGCCGATGCCTTAGGAAATTTTATTTGTGAAGATGCTGACTTTCAGCTAACTGCAAATGGACAAGGGGTCGAAGAACTTTTAGGTAACAATATTTCAAATCCCCAAACCAATCCGGCCTCTGGAAATGCAGGATGTATTCTGGGGCAAGGCGAAACCAATAGCACATGGATGATTATTACAATAGCCAGCAGTGGAGAGTTGCAATTTTCATTTGGTGCCGCAGGTGGAACAGGTTTTTTTGATTGGATCATGTGGCCATACTCTCCAACAGCTTGTGATGAAATTGCCAACAATACGCTGCCTCCAATAAGGTGTAACTGGAATGGCCCGTCAGCGGGTTTCACTGGTATAGCCAACCCTCTTCCTGCAGGGGCATCTGCGGCAAACTTCGAGCCCCCTTTCAACGTTATCGCAGGTGAGCAGTATCTATTACACATGTCTAACTTTAGCTCGTCAGTCACGAATTTACCACTATCCTTTTTTGGTACTGCCGGAGTTACATGTGACCCTCTCGAGGTAACCGTAAATGACGCAAATATCTGTCCAGGCGATGAAGTGGTATTGACAGCCTCGGCACCAGCAGCAACAGGTACACTTGAATATTTGTGGAGCCCAGGGAACCAAACAAGTGCATCAATAACTGTGTCACCATCTATTACATCTGTATACACTGTTACGGTGACCGAAACCTTACCCACAGGGGTTGAAACAGTTGGTCTGGGCCAATCCACAGTAATCGTTTTAGACGAGAACGACCCTCAATGCAGTTGCTCAGTATTGGCCTCGAACAATGGCCCCATTTGTTTTAACGGAACATTCGACTTAAACGCAAGCGCCGTGAGTAATGGAACGTATGAATGGGATATTATCGGAGATGTCATTGGAACAGGACAAAATTTAATAGGACTTCCTGCCTTAGCTCCCGGAACATGGCCAATTCAAGTAACTGCCACAGATGATAATGGATTTGTTTGTACAGATGTCACTCAATTGATCATTGTTCCTCCAACAGATCCACAATGCAGTTGCATAATAAGTGCGTTAAATTCAGGACCGATTTGCTACAATCAGACGTATGATTTAACCGCAACCTCAGTTACCAATGGAACCTATGAATGGTCGGTTGACGGAAATATTATCGGAAACGAACAGAATTTAACAGGATTACCCGCCTTAGAACCCGGAATTTGGACCATTCAGGTCAGCGCAACAGATGGTGAGGGGTTGACATGCACATCAACGACACAATTAGAGGTCCTATCGGAGACTGACCCCGCATGTAGTTGTACGGTAACCGCATCTAATACAAGCCCGGTTTGTGTCAATAATAGCTTTAACCTTTCTGCACTTTCATCAAGCAATTGCACATATCAGTGGGAACTTTCAGGGATTGAAGTAGGAAGTGGTCAAGATATAATGAATATACCAAGCGATACCCCAGGTTCTTACTCATATATAGTTACAGCGACGGATGAAAATGGATATACTTGTAACGCAACTACAGAGGTCCAAGTAAACCCTTTACCTTCGATTTCTGCGGGTCCAGACGAACAAGTTTGTTTTGGTGAAAGTATCGTTCTTTCGGCATCGGGAGGTATAAGCTATAATTGGTTTGAAGGATTTCAGGGATTAAATAATACAACAAATGAGATAACATGTTTTGTAGATAACGATGCCGCATTTATCGTTGAAGGTGAAGATGTAAATGGTTGCTTGAATTCAGATACCGTTATGGTGATTGTCAACGAAGCTCAAGTTCCGGTCTTAAATACAGAGGTAAATACAATCTGTATTGGTGGGTCTTGTGAATTATCGAATCTAAATACAAATGCCGAAGCAACTAGCTGGTACTTTTCGAACGGAACGGAAAGTATAGGCCCTAATAATCCAAGTCCTTTCTTTTTCAATGAATCCGGATGCTATGACCTCAATTTAAGCATGGTGGACAACAATGGATGCGATACAACACTGAGCTACAATAATATAATATGCGTTGAGGAACCCCAGGCATCATTTTACACAAATCCTGGAATTATTGGTCCTGGAAATAATGAAGTTTATTTCTTTAACACCTCTACTGGGGCAGAATACTATATTTGGGAATTCGGTGATGGCGAGGTTTCGAGTCTTTTTGAGGATGTTCATTCTTATGATATAACGCAACAAACCGGATATGAAGCCACATTAATCGCATTTTCATCAGTTGGCTGTCAAGATTCGGTTTCGCTTCCAATTGCTTATCAAGAAGATCTTATCTACTATATCCCTAATACCTTTACTCCTGACGCCGATGAACACAACCAAATGTTTCAACCTATCTTCACAAGTGGTTTTGATCCCTTCAATTATGAAATTTCAATCTTCAATAGATGGGGAGAGGTAATTTGGAAATCATTTGATCACAACCAAGGATGGGATGGAACTTATTCCTCAAATGAAGGGATGCCTGTTCAAGAAGGCCAATACAGCTGGCTTATTAAATTCAAACCGAGGGATTCGGATGGTAAGATTGTTGTTCACGGAATAGTGAACGTGATTAGGTAAGTCATTTATTTATCAGAACTTATATTGGAAAGCAAAAAATCACGGTTCATTCTTGCAATGTTCTCCAATGAAATTCCTTTCGGACACTCCACTTCACATGCGCCAGTATTGGTACAATTTCCAAACCCCTCTTTATCCATTTGCCGGACCATATTTTGGACCCTATTTTTAGCCTCTACTTGACCTTGCGGCAACAAAGAGTATTGCGAAACTTTCGCACCAACGAAGAGCATGGCTGAACTATTTTTGCAACTTGCAACACACGCGCCGCAACCAATACAAGTCGCTGCTTCAAATGACTTATCAGCGTCATCTTTTGTAATTGGGATTGCATTTGCATCTAAGGTATTTCCTGATGTATTAACGGAAACAAAACCTCCTGACTGTTGAATTCGGTCAAAGGCTGAGCGGTCGACCATTAAATCTTTTATAATTGGAAATGCTTTTGATCTCCAGGGCTCGATATAGATTGTATCGCCGTCATTGAAACTTCTCATGTGAAGCTGACAGGTTGTATTTCCAGTTTGAGGGCCGTGTGCTCTTCCATCGATATACAAAGAACAAGAGCCACAAATCCCCTCTCTACAATCGTGGTCGAAGGTAATGGGGGTTTCTTTTTCGCCTAATAACTTCTCGTTGAGTTGGTCTAACATTTCCAAAAACGAACTGTCTGTAGAAACCTCACTTAGCTCATAGGTTTCGATTTTTCCTTTAGAATTCGAATTCTTTTGTCGCCAAACTTTTAATATGATGTCTATGCTTTTAGCCGCCATTCCTTTATTTATAGTTACGATCTGCTATTTTAATTGATTCGTATTTTAATTGTTCCTTGTGAAGCACTGAATTTCGTGCATCTGCATCAATGTATTCCCATGCTGCAACGTATTTGAAATTTACGTCATCCCTCAATGTTTCTCCCTCTTCATCTTGGTATTCCTCTCTAAAGTGTCCTCCACAAGATTCTTTTCTGTTTAAACCATCCACAGCCATCAACTGGCCCAATTCCATTAAATCAGCCACCCGTAATGCTTTCTCCAGTTCGGCATTCATTTCGTCAGCATCGCCTGGTATGAATACATCTTTCCAAAATTCTTCCCGAAGTACTTGAATTTCATCAATCGCACTCTGTAAACCTTCTTTATTTCGGCTCATTCCAACCTTGTTCCACATAATTACTCCAAGCTTCTTATGGAAATAATCAACAGAATTGGTTCCCTTAATGTTCATTAATGTACTTATCTGAGCTTGAACCTCGTTTTCTGCATCGTCAAACTCTTTACAATCTGTTGAAATTGAACCTGTTCGAATATCGTCTGCAAGGTAGTTTGCCAAAGTAAAAGGAACTACGAAATATCCGTCAGCAAGACCCTGCATTAAAGCAGATGCCCCAAGGCGGTTGGCTCCGTGGTCCGAAAAATTTGCCTCGCCCGCTACGAAACATCCTGGAATGGTGCTTTGAAGATTGTAGTCTACCCAAACTCCTCCCATCGTGTAGTGAACAGCAGGATAAATCTTCATTGGTGTTTCATAAGGGTTTTCATCTGTAATCTGCTGATACATCTGAAAGAGGTTTCCATATTTTTCTTCAACCCATTTTTTGCCTAGCTCTATGGTTTTATCTTCATTTGGGCTTTTATCTCCCTGCGCATACGCTACTTGTTTACCTTTGGTTTTGATTTCGGTAGCAAAATCTAAATAAACTCCCTCATTTGTATCGTTTGCCTCAATCCCATGACCAACATCGCATCGTTCTTTGGCAGCGCGCGATGCAACATCACGTGGCACTAAATTACCAAAGGCTGGATATCTACGTTCCAGATAATAATCACGATTCTCCTCGGGAATCTCGGTAGGCCTCAACTTACCGGCCCGAATCGCCTCAGCATCTTCTTTGTTCTTAGGGACCCATATTCTTCCAGAATTCCTAAGAGACTCTGACATTAGGGTTAGCTTGGACTGATTGGTTCCGTGAACCGGAATACAGGTTGGGTGTATCTGTACATAGCACGGATTAGCAAATAAAGCGCCTTTTTTATGTATTTTCCACGCCGCAGAAGCATTGCTTCCCATGGCATTGGTAGATAGAAAATATACATTACCATAGCCACCTGTACAAAGCACAACAGCATGTGCTGAATGGCGATCAATATCACCAGTAATTAAGTTTCTTGTGATAATACCACGAGCTTTTCCATCTATTTTAACCACATCCATCATTTCATGACGATTGTACATGTTCACGCGACCCAGTCCAATTTGTCGAGACAGTGCCGAATACGCTCCTAAAAGCAGTTGTTGGCCTGTCTGACCCGCAGCATAAAAAGTCCTTCTAACCTGAACACCACCGAAAGAACGGTTGTCGAGAAGCCCACCATAATCCCTGGCAAAAGGTACACCTTGAGCCACGCATTGGTCTATAATACTCACAGAAACCTCGGCTAATCTGTAAACATTTCCTTCCCGCGATCTGTAATCACCACCTTTAATTGTATCATAAAATAATCGATAGATACTATCTCCATCATTTTGATAATTTTTTGCAGCGTTTATACCACCTTGAGCAGCTATTGAATGGGCCCTACGAGGTGAATCCTGGAAACAAAAGCATTTGACATTGTATCCCATTTCACCTAAAGAAGCCGCTGCCGATGCGCCTGCCAAACCAGTACCGACAACAATTACGTCAATCTTCGGTCGGTTGTTCGGAGCCACCAGCTTCATTTTATTTTTGTGGTTTGTCCATTTCGCATCGATTGGACCTTCGGGTGTTTTAGAATCTAGATTGATTGAAGAAGAAGGTTCAGCACCTCTAATATTTTCTCTCTTTCGCAAAAACTTTGGAGCCGATTCAGATTTTGTTTGCTCTTGTGCAAGCGCATTAACTAATTGTGCTCTTGCCCAATCGTTCCATTCGATTTGTGTGAAGGAATTATGTTCTCTTGAGAGCATCAGTTTTCTGAATTCATTTTTCAAATGAACTCTGATTTCAGAAAGTCTTTTTTTAATGTTTTTACAATGTTCTAAATCTTGAGATGGGATTTGTTTTTTGGTTAAATCAATAACATCTGCTTCTTCACCTTTTTTGAAATTCCAACAATGCTTTCGGATAGTCAACTGCGTACTAGCCTTGACTTGTATCTTATTTCGACCGTAAAAAAGGCGAACATATATCGTTTGTTCGTCTTTTTTCGAATCATCCTTTACTCTTCCATATGTATAATAAACATTCATCGGCTACAAAAATATTAATATTTACGACATAGTGTACGACATTGCTTTACTTTGATAAAAATTAATTACCCAAACTTCTACGATTTAAAATAAACTATGACTGGTATAATTGCAAATAATAGCGGTACAACAATAGCAAATCCACGACCTATAACACCTATCAATGGTGTATACTTTGGATGGTTTAAACCAAGAGACTGAAAGGCTGATGAAAACCCATGCCAAAGGTGAAAAGATAGAACACACATCGACAAAACATAAAACAACGCTCCTATCAGCCCATAAGGCAAACCGCTTTCGCTTTTATTTTCTTTACTGAAGAACTGCATCACAACCGTGTGCAAGTCCTTGTAGCCTTCACCTAACACCTCATCCTCTTTTCTTATTTGTTTCTTCTTGGCATTCTCTAACTCCACTAACTGCTCCTTTGAGAGTTGATTCGATTTTACATAGGCATCAAATTCTTTTTCAATAGATTGATTCATCTTATCAGCTTTCATGACTAGTTGCGTTCCTTCCGTTTCACCGATTAATCTTAGCTGTGCCGTTGTAATCTGCTCCCCCTTATGGGTTAGATATAGAGTGTCTTGAGCTGTCTGTGAATAATATGAATGCAAAGGGACTTCTGTCGTATACTTCATCTTCCACCAAAAATTAGACATGTGCGTTGCTATGAAAACAAGGACTAAAGTTCCCAAAAGAGCCATATACCTGGAAGTCCAAGAAGAATTAGCTGCTGGCTTTGAATATGCATACCTCACAGGTCGCGCCCTTCTGTTTTGAATAAGCAATGCTATTCCATCCACAGCATGAAATATAATGGAGAAATAGGTCAAATATGAAAGTAGCATAACTGCAGGATTATGAGTCATAAAGTAAGCGTACTCATTGAAGATTCTTTTGCCCTCCTCACCTGTTTTAAAAATCATTTGTAAATTCCCTAAAAGATGACCGACTAAAAAAAGACATAGAAAAAGCCCTGTGAGGGCCATGTAATATTTTTTAGCTAGTGAGGATTTTATAAATGCCGAATTGCTCATGTAGAAATACGATTCTTTTCTCTTTGCAAAGTTACACCTAAAGAACGTATGAATGAAAAAAAGGTTCTTATTTAGAATAATTATATATAACAAAGGTTTGCTCCTTGAGGCCCTACCTCAATTAGAGCGTTCGCTCCTATAATCATAGCCCTATTATCCTCAATATGTCCGACTGGAAAATTAAAGCAAATAGGGATGTTGCTATCCTTTACTTTTTCAAGGACGATTTCTTCACATGTCATTCCAAATGAAGTACTTGTGTCTTTTAGGTCAGTCATGCCGCCAACAACCAATGCCGTTATTTCATTAAAAACACCTGCCTTCTGAAGTGCAAAAAACATACGGTCCATATGATAAAGTTGCTCAGATAAATCTTCAAGAAATAAAATAGCCCCCTTGAAATTATAAGCATCAGGTGTTCCCAAAAGACTATAAATAATACTCAAATTACCCCCCAAGATACGACCTTGGGCAGCTCCCATTCTATTTAATGAGTTTGGCCGAGAACCAATAGTAAAAGATTCTCCCATAAGTGAAGCCCGCAATGACTCAAGTGCTTGCTTGGAGTTAACTTGAAAATTAAGAGGCATTGTAGCATGCAAACTCATTATGGACAATCGTTGGGCTCTATGATGCATTACAGTAATATCACTAAAGCCAATAAGCCATTTTGGAGAGCGCTGAAAGTTGCTCCAATTTAATTGATCAACAATCCTTATGCACCCATAACCTCCTCGTGCACAAAGTATAGCCTTTGCCTCTTGATGATCAATCGCTGATTGGAAATCGACAGTACGATTAATGTCATTGTCTGAGAAGTAATTATATTCTCCCAAAGCATGTTCTGCGCATTCAGACCTAAAACCCCATGAATCAATCAGCTTTTTTGCAAAATCAATCGATACATGATCTATCTTTTTAGCAGGAGAAACGATGTAAACTAAATCCCCTTTTTTCAAATTATTCGGTCTCTTCATTGGCTGACTAGATTGTCCAAATATTAAAAGGAAGACACATACCTCAAAATATCCAATACAGGTTCAAAGATTAAATATAATGAAAAGGATCTCAGTCATGATACCAAAAAAGTTTTGATTCTTTGTTGGTTCATTTTTAAAAATTAAATTTGCCGCATAATGCTGATAGGTGAAGATTTTTCAAAAATACAAGTGGACCTTAATGGGTTAATTTTACTTGAACCCAACGCCATTATCTCTGACTTTATCATGGCGTTGGCAAGCTTTTTTATAGCGAGCAAATTATATCAAAAAAGAAGAAGCCATGGGTTTGTCAAATACTGGTATTACTTTTTCTTGACATTTGCATTGGGAGCAATCCTAGGTTCAATTGGACATGGTCTATTTTATTACTTAGGGCCTCAAGGTAAATTTCCTACTTGGATTTCGGCTATCCTAAGTACTTACTTTATTGAAAAAGCCATGATAAAATCTTATGAACGTTACAACAAGAACAATACTCTTGGGAAAATCGCTTTTTTCAAAATGATTTTTGTTTTTCTATTGGTAATTACCGTTATCTCTTCCGCTGAATTTGATCGAAACCATACTATTGGATTCCTTCCTATAGCAATTAATACAATCTTAGGTGTTTTAATCTCAGTGAGTATTATAGGCACTGCAAATATTAAGAATCAGCGAGGGTTTCAATGGCTTCTTATTGGTGTTTTGGCAATGTTGCCGAGCGCTGCCATATTTTTAATGAAAATAAATCTATTTCAGTGGTTTGATAAAGGGGATTTATCTCACATATTCATGACAATTGGGGTTTGTCTGTATTATGTTGGGGTTAAAAAAATTGATGCAGAAAAGGCGCCTTTTGTTTAACGCTTTATTGTTAATACAGACGACTCGGTGATGTCATTTCCATTCATATCTTTTGCAGAGAAGTAGTAAAGATAAATGCCTTCTGGAGCGGGCTCTCCATTCAACATCGTGCCATCCCATTGGAATTGAGGGTCGCCTGATTTGAATACGAGTTGGTTTTGTTGATTCAGAACCACAATTTGAAATTCAAGTTTATCTCCTATTTTAATTTCGAATAGGTCATTAACCCTATCTCCATTGGGTGTAAAAATATTTGGCAATACAATCTTTTCTTCAACAAAAATATCTGCAGATTCATCTAGTTCAGAAACAATTTCTTCGGAAGTTTCTTCCACAACAAGTGTTGCCACCGTTTCAGAAGGAACTTGATTCTCATTATCTTGATCTTCGTCAATAGAGGCAGACGGAACAGTTAAAGGAACTTCGGAAGACAAAGGAATTTCTTCATTAAGATTTTCAATATCCGTTTCCTCAATAATAATAGGATTTGCTTGACTTTCAAAAGGAGTTGACACAGGCAAGCTTTCGTTTATGGTAATCAATTCAGGCTGAGTTTCCCGAATACTTTCACTAGAAATTACCTTTTCAGATGAAAGCGATTCCGAATCGGAAAGCGTTATTTCTGGAGATTTACTTTCCTCAACATCAGAATCTTTGGTTTCAGAAGAAACGGACTCATCTATATCCTCTTCTTGTAAAACGGTTTTTTCAATACTTTTCAATGGCTCCGTTTCGTCCGAATTCATCATCATAAATCCAACGACACACGCTGCGGAAACACCTACAACAATCGCAGCAACTTTTATAAACGAGGCAGAACCAATGCCAGCCGAAGAAGCCGAGGAGTGCCCAAGAGAATCAGAAACACCTGTCCACACCGCTTTACTCGGCATAACCTCGTGAGACTGAAGCTTGTCTCTGAACAAATCTTTTATAGGATCTTTATCGCTCATCAATTTTTAATATTCTTTCTTTCAAATAAGCTCTTGCTCTTAAATATTGAGATTTGGATGTGCTTTCAGCTACACCCAATTTCTTCGCTATTTCTTGATGCGAAAAGCCTTCTATTGCAAACATGTTGAAAACAACTCTATACCCTGGGGGCATTTCTTGTATTTCTTTCATCAACTCATCTGCTGATAATTTTTCAAATATAAAGGCATTGGTCGAAAGCTTGTATTCTTCCTGCTCCAAAGGAGCATCAAATTTAAGCTTTTGATTTTTTCGAATTTGGTCTAAACAAGTATTAACAACAATTCTTCTCATCCAACCTTCGAAAGAGCCTTTTTTACTATACTCGGGAAGTTTTGAAAAAACTTTAATTAATGCTTCCTGAAGCACGTCTTCTGCCTCATCATTGTTCTTCATATAACGCAAACAAACAGCAAAAAACTTAGGCGAAAAATTATCAAATAACGTACGCTGAGCCCTTTGGTTACCTTCAATACAGCCTTGTATCAATGATAATTCATCCATGGCTCATATTTAAAAGACTGATATTTATTCTTAAAAGTTGCATCAATCGTATGATTCTTTAATGTTTTTATTGATTTCAAATACAGAACACACCATATTGTGGTCTGAAAAACGTTCATTTTTTGTGGAACGAATATCGGCGATCCAAGTTTTTTTTTGTTCTCCTTGCTGAGTTTCTTTTAAAAATATATAATCAATCCAAACTGGCTTTCCTTCGACCGGAAATAAGTCTTGGTCAGAAAAGTTTGCAGTCGCATACAACGGCGTTGACAACTCTGGTAATTTCACCTTTAAGCAACCACTTAAATAAGCAAATAATTTATCATTGGGCGTTATGTTAAAGTCTCCTGCTAAAATCAAAAAAGATGAATCACTGATCGCGTTTACGGCATTAGCAAGTTCACTGATCTGAGATTTACGAACTCTTTTAGCTGCCGGGTAGTTACCCGCTTGAAGATGCGTGCCGGCAACATAGATCTCCTTTTGAGGGGAGCGTATTTTAACTAGAATCACACCCTTTTTTGCACAAGCATCGGCTCCTCTTGACTTTGAATAGGACACGAATTTTTCCTCAATCATCGGGTGTCTTGAAAATATCATAACACCTGAACCAACACCAAAAAAGGACTTGGGCCCTTGCGATGTAAAATAATTAAACCGACCTTCTAGCTTTTGGATTATCCTTTTTCTTGCTCTTTTATGAAAAACCTCTTGAAGAACGATAATATCAGCCCCACAGCCCATAATATAGTCCGCAATGTGCGAAACGCGATTCATTTGACCGTCACGAAGAATGCCTGGTCGCAAAAAAACATTCCAGTTCACCACTTTTAGTGCGTCTACTTGCGTCGATGCCTTTAAAGTCAAAAAAAAGAACACGAAGAAAAAAAGTAGTATCCTAAATTTCATTACACTAAAGTTAAAGGAATAAAGCCAAACAAAAGTTGGTAATTTAGATGTATGGTTAAAAAATTATTATTTCTACTCTTTTGTATCAGTATTTCACATTTCGTTATGTCCCAAAACGAGACATGGCATGTTGAGATTTCGCTGAATGATCGATTGATCCTTCCATTTTTTATTGAGGAAGAAAATAGAAAAAATGGAGTACTAATCTATTCTGTAAAGAACGGAGACGAAAAAATACCTTTGGACTTTAAAGCACTTAAGAATGATACTATTCAGCTATCATTTAAAGAGATGAGCAGTCATTTAAAAATCATTTACACAGATTCAAATCACTTTTTAGGTTATTGGATAAATGAAAGAAAAGCATCACAATATCCCATATCTGGTATGCGGGGAGATTATAAACGATTCGAATCAACGACAGCTACTTCATCAAAAAAAATTCACAGTTCATATGAAGTCTTATTCGGTCGTGCCAAAGATGCATGGCCGGCCATCGGGCTATTCAAACAACACGGAGATGAGCTAACAGGAACTTTTTTGACCGAGACAGGAGATTACCGATATCTAGAAGGCAACGTTTTTGGCGATCATCTTTATTTGTCCTGTTTTGATGGCGCACACGCTTTTGTATTCACAGCAAAAATATTTGGTGATTCACTTTCAGGTAGATTTTATAGTGGCTCCAACTATAAAATTGATTGGAGTGGAATAAAAAATGAAACTGCCGAAATTGGAGACCCGAACAAGTTAACCTACCTAGTAGATACATCATACGACTTGGCCAAAACTAAATTTAAATCCCTCGTCATGGGAAATCGAAAAATAAAATTCCAAAACCGTGCCCTCACTATCCTTCAAATTATGGGTAGCTGGTGTCCCAATTGTTTGGATGAGACAAATTATTTTAAAGCTCTGCACCAAAAATATAAGGGTAGAGGTTTACAGATCATAGCACTTGGTTTTGAGAGTCAAAAATCTACTAGAAAACGCAGAAAACACCTCAAACGTTTTAAAGAAAAGGCAAGTATACCTTATCCAGTATATTTGGCAGGAAATGCAAGTAAAAAAGAAGCGTCCAAGGTTTTCTCAATGCTCAATGGCATAAGTAGCTTTCCCACGACATTATTTGTCAACCAGAAAGGTGATATTATTCATGTTCATACCGGTTTTTATGGGCCTGGAACAGGAATTTACTATGAAAGATATAAAAAGGAAACTCAAGCAATCATAGAAAAAAGTCTAGGTAAGAAGAATTAGTTTTACCAGCTTCCACCGGCACCACCGCCACCAAAGCTTCCACCTCCAAAACTACCACCACTGCTAAAACCGCCACCTGAAGATGAGCTAAAACCTCCCCCATAAAAGGTTCCGCCCATGCCACCACCGTTTTTTCGACCTAAGAAAAAAGCAACAAGCCAAAATATTAAAAACACACTAACAAGCCATAGACCAAAGCTACCACCACCGGCATTTTCAGCATACTCATCAGCACTATATTCACCATTTGCCAGGTCTATTAATACGGCAACTCCCTTGTTGATACCCTCGCTAAATTCACCCTCTTTAAAAAATGGAATTACATCCTTGTTAATAATTGTCCATGTTAGTGCGTCGGGAATAGCGCCCTCTAGCCCCTCGCCAATAGATATAAAAGTTTCACGTTCACCTTGACCTCCTGTTGGCTTGATTAAAAATACAATTCCATTGTCCTTCTCTTCCTGTCCAACGCCCCAAGACTCACCAATAGCAGTGGCATATTCTTCAGGGGTATACATTAGAAGGTCATCAACAATAAGCACAACGATTTGGTTTCCTGTGCTGTCATCAAAAGACCTTAACCTTTGCTCCAACAAATTTGCCTCGGTCGCATTTAAAAACGCTGGCATTTCTTTTGAAAGGTTATTGTATAGTCTGAATGGGCTTGGTGCAGCAGGAAGATCTTGTGCAAAACCAAAAAAGTTAATGAGAAGAAAGAACAGTGCTGATAGAAAGATTGATTTTTTCATGTTATTTCATTTCATCTTTTTCTTCACCGAACGAGATTTCGTTACTCAATTCATTTATGTCGTCAGACTGATACGGAAAGTGCACCTTCAGCTGCATTCCCGCAGACTTGATACCATCTGATAAGCCCTCAGCATATAAGCCTTTCTTAAAGCTTTCAATTAAGTTGTTTTTAATTTCATCCCAGAAATTATCAGCAACGGCATCATTAATACCTTGATCTCCAACAATTGCAAGCTTGTGGTCTTTCACGGCTACATAAATCAAAACCCCGTTTCGAAGCTCAGTTTCGTGCATCTTGAGCTTTTCAAAAACTTCAATTGCCTTTTCAACAGGAGCGACAGCGCACTTGTCATCCACATGCACTCGAATTTCACCAGAGGTATTCAGCTCAGCTTCGACTATTGCTGCTTGAATTGCTTCTTTCTGTGCTTGGTTAAAAAATTGTTTGGAAAACATTTAGAGTTAATTTAAAATTGAACTTCTGGAGCCTTATCCGCACCTGCACTTGCTTGAAACCCTTCTTTTTTCGGAAATTCCTCAGCATTTAATATCATACTTGTAAAGAATCCTCGAATGTAGGTATTGTATTGTTTGACAGTTGCATTGTAATCTTTTCTAGACTTATTTATTCTATTTTCTGTTCCTTCGAGTTGTGCTTGTAGGGCACCGAAATTTTCAGTCGACCTGATTTGGGGATACGCCTCAAAAGCGAGATTAATTGCAGTATTAATTTTTTTACCCAGCATTTCCATGTCTTGAGGAGATTCAGCGTTCACAATTCCTGCTCTTGCCTGAGTCACTTGCGTTAAAATACCTTTTTCATTCTCAGCGGCACCTTTGACTGTTGCAACCAATTGCGGCACCAAATCAGCACGTCTCTGGTAAGCGGCTCCGACGTCGTTCCAAGATTGGTCGAGAGTTTCTTGAAGTCCAACAGCTTTATTGTAGGTTCCACTGTAGCTAAATACCACAATTAGAACAAGCACCAACACACCGATAATAAGTAAAATAGATTTTTTCATTGTTTGATTTTTATTTGTGTAAAAATAGAAAATTATTGCTCCCGCCACGATATAATCATACTAAGATTAAAATCCTATTGAAAATATAAGTGTCTTAAAAGCAGTGATATACGGTGTTTATAAACCTTAAAACTTAAGGAATTTAGTAAATAAATCTTCCAATAAGCCTAAGGAAGTTTGGTCAACCATAAATTCATCGTCAACTAGGTTATGAATGCCACTAAATTTAGGTTGTCTCGAAAAAACTTCAACCTCAAGATGATGCAAAACATCTGTAAAATGGCTCTGAGGCCTGATGCCGCCGCCACGACCAGCTGCAATTCCTATCAAGCATGCTTTTTTGTCCCTAACTAATTTAGGGGCTATAGCATCCATAAAGGACTTGAGTACCCCCGGATAGCTGCCTTGGTATTCAGGAATAACGAAGACAATTCGGTCGGCTTGAGCCATATATTTGTCAATGAAATCCGCATACCCGGTGGAGTCTTCATCATACATCACAGAGAAGAAGTTCTTAGGCAGCTCCGTCAAGCAGCAAACTTGAACTGCCTCGTCATACTCTTTGAGGAGCTTTTCGCAGGTCCTTGAGACTTTAAGACTGTTACTATTTAAACGATTTGTCCCCGATACAATAGTTATCATTCGAAACTTTTTACGAAAGTAATACTTCCTTGAGAATAGTAGGTAAATTATGGCTAGACAATTCAAATGAAAACCTTAAATTGCCCTTAAAATTCAGGTCAAATTCATGCCAGATGATAAAATGCTTTCCTACTCAAATGACCGAATTCGTGTCATCATAATTTGGGGTGCAATCACTTTGATTTTCTCAACCGTCGTTTATTTTGGAGCCAATGAAATTGCATCAAAAAGTGACTATTTCTTTCGGCTTTACTTCGAGTTTGAAAGAGACATTCCCATGGTTCCTTGGATGATTTATATTTACCAATCGTTTGCTCTATTGATTGTTGTAACATATTTCTCGATAAAGTCTCCACAGAAAATAAAAGCATACTCTATCAGTTTCATGAGCAGCTGTGCAATCGCTGCAGTTTTTTTTATACTCTTTCCTACAGAGCTCGGATTCTCAAGAACTGAAAAAATTGAAGGTTATGAGTTTATGTTCAATCTACTTCACATGATTGATAAACCGCACAATTTGGCTCCATCTTTACACATTACATACTCTGCACTAGGAGCCTATGTTTTATCATCTGAAATTAAATCAAAATGGCTCAAAGGAATGATTTGGCTTTGGTTTCTTCTCATCTGTAGCTCTATTGTATTGGTTCATCAGCACCATCTCTTTGATATCTTTTCAGGAATTGTCCTTGCCTACATAGTCATTTATAACATATATAATAAACTTGAAAGAAATATGAGTTAAATTTTATAGAACTCTTTTACTTAAATCGAGTATCTTTTTTAATTTTGAAGTAAAACCATGAGTCATGAAAAACATTGTATGCATCAGCTTATTTACGATGCAAATCCTTTTTGCAACAAGCCAAAGTATTTACTTTAATTTTTCGAATGGTACTTCTAGTTCCTATAACTTAATCGATATAGAAAAAATAACTTTTGATGAAGATGTCATGCGGCTTCACTTACTCGATGGGAGCTTATTTAGTTGGAATGTGAGTTCCATAGGGCACTATGCATATGACGAAAACAATGTTGGAAATGTTGATGAATTATTAAATGAAGTCAATTCCTTAAACCTTCATGTTTATCCTAATCCTGCGGGTGAGTTTATAAGCTTATCATACTCTTTGTCGAAAGAGGATGCTGTTCATTTTGAGATCTACGACCATACTGGAAGACAACTCACGGAAAAAAACGTTGGTCCAAAAACTTTGGGCGACCACCAAGAAGAGGTTTTCATTGGAGATTTACCCTCGGGAAACTATCTACTAAAAGTAAAAGGTCGTGAATGGACGATGACAAAAAAAATCATTAAAGAATAAAACATGAAAAAAATACTCCCGATTATATCATTTATCATTGCTGGGTTTAGCATCAATGCACAAACAACGATGAACATACATCAAAGCAACGGTTCAGTGCTCACCCTGCCTCTAAATACCATTGATAGCATCACTTATACAGTGGGCAACCCGGGAAACTTAGCCACACTTAGCACACTCCCTATAGGTAGTATTACCGAAAATTCCGCGATTTCAGGTGTGAACATTACTAGTAATGGAGGTTCAACTGTTACTGAACATGGAATTTGTTGGAATACAAGTCCGAGTCCATCCACTTCTGACAATACTATTGTTGGAGGCAGTGGCACAGGAAACTTTACAGTGCCGATAACAGGATTAGATCCCAATACCGAATACTTTATTAGGGCTTATGCCATCAATAGTGCAGGTACTGCCTATGGCAATGAGCTTAGTTTTACTACAAATAATGGAATCGTAGTCACTGTTCCTTCTACATACGTGTTTGAGGATGAAAATGGAAATAATACCGTGGCTTTCTTGGGACAGACGCAGCGTATGGATATGCTATCTGAGATGAAAGACTACATGACCTCAGGAAATCAAGGAGCAACCTTGGACCCAAGTACATTGCTTGCCATGTATGATAATTCATATCAAGGCTGGATAGACCAATCATTAGTAGGGACTAACAAACAGCTTAAAAGCAAGACCGCATTGGGAGATGCGGGTATACAAGCTCGGTTTGAAGCTTGGATGACAGATGCTGCTACAGCTTCTCCAATTAGCAGTGGATCTGTGTTGCAATCCTCTACAGGTTTATATTGGAGAGACTTAGTGGAAAAAGGTTTAATGAGTGCATGTTTTGCCAATCAAATTACTTGTAAGTACCTTGTAGAATTTGAGTTTAGTGACAATACAGTCCCTGTTGATCCATCAGGGGGTAAGTTTTACACGGAAATGGAGCATGACTGGGATGAAGCCTATGGCTATTTTACAGACGCCATAGACTACCCGGCAAGCGGCACAGATAGATTTTGGGGGAAATACGCAACACCATCAGAAGCAATTCTGGGCTTATCAACAAGTATACCTCTTGCTTTTAGAACAGGAAGAGCTGCCATTTCAGCAGGAGACATCCCATTGGCTATAGCTCAAAGAGATCTACTTATATCATATTTTAAACAACTGGTTGCGGCAGAAGCTATTCGTTACTTAAATATGATAATCTCCGATGTGCAAGATGGTGATTCTCAAGAGCAAATAAATACGACTACAACCAAGGCTTTGGCTTTTATCTATGGAATACAATTCATTTCTCTTAGTCCAGATTTATCACCAGCCCAGATTGAATCAATAGTTAGCCAAATAGAACCAGCTGTGAGCGGTTTTAGTCAGTCGACACCATCTATTAACGCTGTAAAACAAATGATTGCGGAGGCATCTGGTCTAACATCTGTAATGGACGATTTATAAGAAGATAAATAATTCCGATCCGTCTAAAATTTTATTGCAAAGCAAATCCACCTATCTAAATGCAGTAATCTTTCAATGAATGATACAGAAAACGGTTCGACCGCATTCACTCAATCCTTTCGGTTATTCAACTTTTCGATGATCTCAGTTGCTCAAATTTACCGACCCATTTTTAGCATAAAAAAGTTGGTCTGAGGCAAAACAAGTTCGCGAGAATGTTGTTAAAAGATATATTCTTTTGCATAAAGTAGAACGACAGCTAAAGCGCGACTCATATTTGCAAAAATTTTCTAACCTGATAAAAGAGCAAAAATGAGTAAGAAATATATCCTCGATTTAAAAGAAGTTAAATTGAGCGACTTAGAGCTGGTCGGTGGTAAAAATGCTTCTCTCGGAGAAATGATTCAAAACATAGGAGACCTCGGAGTAAATATCCCAGGGGGATTTGCAATCACGGTCGAAGCCTATTGGGAGTTCATTAAGTTCAATGAATTAGATCAAGCCATTCGCTCATTGATGAATGGTTTGGTAAAAGATGATTTGGTCTCACTCAGAAAGATCGGGCTTGAAATCAGACAGCTGATAAGAAATGGTGAGTGGCCTGAGGCCCTGAAAGAGGAGATAACGACGAGTTACACTTTACTTTCCCAGAGGTATGATCAAGAATCAACAGACGTTGCAGTGCGCTCTTCAGCAACGGCAGAAGACCTACCAGATGCTTCTTTTGCTGGACAGCAAGAGACCTATCTTAATGTTCGAGGGCCCCAACAAATTTTAACCTCTGTAAGAAACTGTTTTGCCTCATTATTTACAGATCGTGCGATATCGTATAGAAATAATTTTGGATTTGACCATTTTGACGTTGGCCTGTCCGTTTGTATTCAAAAAATGGTTCGTTCCGATCTTGGCGCCTCCGGTGTTGCATTTTCTTTGGATACGGAAAGTGGTTTCAAAGAGGTTGTTTTAATTAACGGCTCATATGGATTGGGTGAAATGGTCGTTCAAGGTACCGTGTCCCCAGACGAATTTATAGTTTATAAGCCCACCTTAAAAGAAGGGTTCAAATCCATCATCGAAAAGAAGATGGGTAAAAAAGAGAATAAAATGATTTATTCAACTGACCCGGGAAAATTAGTTCGAACAGTACATGTTGGAAACACCCAGCAGAATGAATTTTGTATTACTGATGAACAGGCCCTTTTGCTAACAAAATGGGTCTGCATTATAGAAGATTATTACACGAAACTAAAAGGTCATTGGTGCCCCATGGATACGGAGTGGGCGATTGATGGACTTTCTGGGGATTTATTTATTGTTCAGGCAAGACCAGAAACCATTCACTCTCGAAAAAAAGACAATGACCTGGTTGAATATATCATGGAAGATAAAATAGGAGAAAAAAATATCAGACTCTCTGGTATTGCAGTAGGGGACAAAATTGGTCAAGGAAAAGTTCAAAAAATGTATTCTCTTGATGGTAGGGATGGCTCATTTGATGGGTCCAACTTTAACGAAGGAGATGTCTTGGTAACAGAGATGACTGACCCAGACTGGGAACCTATTATGAAAAAAGCATCAGCAATCATTACAAACAAAGGAGGTCGGACCTGTCATGCCGCTATTGTTGCGAGAGAAATGGGGGTTCCTGCAATTGTGGGTACCGAGAATGGGACAGAAACCTTATTTAATGGAGATCAGATTACGGTGAGCTGCGCAGAGGGAGACGAAGGGAAAGTCTATGAAGGAATCATTCCATTCAAGCTCAAAAAAACAAAGCTTGATAAGCTCCCCAAAACGAAAACGCCAATTATGCTGAATGTAGCTTCACCTGATCTAGCATTTAAGTTTGCGCAGATCCCGAATGCAGGAGTTGGTTTGGCGAGAGAGGAGTTTATTATCAATAACTACATACAAGCGCATCCATTGGCCCTACTAAAGCACAAAGAGCTAGGTGACGATGAGCTAACAGAGAAAATAAATATTTTGACGCGTGGTTTCAAAAATGAAGAGACCTTCTTCGTTAAAAGACTTTCGTATGGAGTTGCAAAAATCGCATCCGCATTCTATCCTAAAGAAGTGATTGTTCGAATGTCGGACTTCAAATCTAATGAGTACTACAATCTTCTTGGAGGTAAATATTTCGAGCCAGCTGAAGAAAACCCCATGATTGGCTGGCGCGGAGCCTCACGATATTATTCAGAAGAATACGAATACGCTTTTGGTATGGAATGTAAGGCGATTAAACGCGTTAGAGAAAAAATGGGACTCAAGAATGTAACGATTATGATTCCATTCTGCAGAACAGTTGAAGAGTTACATCGCGTCTACTCGGTAATGAAAAAATACGGATTAGAACGCGGCAAAGACGGACTTAAAGTGTTTCTAATGGCAGAGCTTCCTTCAAATATTTTAATGGCTGAAGAATTCGCAGAGCACATTGATGGATTTTCTATAGGTTCAAATGATTTAACGCAATTGACGCTCGGATTAGATAGAGACTCTTCATTGGTTGCGCACATATACGACGAAAGGAACCCTGCTGTAAAACGTTCTATTTCCAGCCTAATAAAAGCTGCCAAAAAAAATAATACTAAAGTTGGTATTTGTGGTCAAGGGCCATCTGATTATCCTGATTTTGCACAGTTTCTTGTAGAGGAGGGAATAGATACAATATCGGTAACACCCGACTCAATGCTAAAAACAATAAAGGCAATTCACAAAATTGAAAATAAATAACCGAGTAAAATTTACTTTTGCGAACGGGAATTCATGACGAATAAAGAGCGGGGTGTCGTATACATTTTACCCATTGTCGTACACATAATTACTTAAGGATTATTGATTTACGAATCGGGGCATTAGGCACCTGAAATTCTAAAACATAAGCGCCTTTACCAAATCTGCTTAAGTCTAATATATCCTCTGTCAGTTTATTCCATGAAAAAACTTTATTCCCGAGGATGTCCATTAAATCTATTTCAGTATTCTGATAAGCCTCAGGCGCAACAATTTTTAAAATCCCATCCGAGGGATTCGGGTAAATTACAATTTGGTCTTCTAATAATAATTCAATCGCTGTTTGTTCCTCACAAAACTTAATAACAGTTGTGCTTTCCGGAATTTGACCATTCACGTCTTGGTTGATCACTAAAACACCATCAGGACCAAAAATTTTATACCCCGCATATTCAGGTTCAAAGCTCTGCCCTCCAATATATTCAAAGTCAAAAACATCATCGTTATCTGCTTGAATGAAAGTAGTCTGCTCATAGTTAAAGTAAAATGGGATTGGTAAGTACAAAACATCATTTTTGTACACGTCTAATCTGTTGTTGCCCCAACCTTCACCATATTCATGGCTCATCACTATTTCTATAGTTCCACAAGTCGGTGTTGAAGGACAAGATAGAAGACCCATAGAATTTCCCGCAGCCCCTGACTGTCCTGATGAAATAATTTCTTGGTTATTATTATCTTCAACAACATAAGATTGCCCATATGCAGCGCCAGCAGGGATATAATAGAGATTGACCACATCACCTTCATCAACTCCAAATTCAAATGTGGAATAATTCCCTACCGGTCCTGTTTCTACAGAAATAATCTCTCCATCTACCTCAACATACAATTGCGTTTCATCCCAGCCATTGCCCTCGTCATCAAACATATACAGGGTCCATGTTCCACAAGTGCCTACAGGCGTAGTAACATCCGCTGGCTCAGACAACACCGCATCAATTACGTGAACAACCCCATTATAGGCCAAAACATCAGTGACCGTAATTTCTACTCCATTCACAAAAACCCCCTCGGAATTTATAGTCATTTGCAAATTCTCATTGGCGTAATTTTGTAATTGTGTGCCATTTGAAATATCTGCAATCAAGTTTCTGCTTTCAATTATGTGACTTCCAACAATATCATTTAAAGAGGACGCGTTCAGTAAGTCAATAGTGGAGGTTCCAGCGGCTTGTGCAAATGCTTGAAAAGCTTGATCTGTAGGGGCGAAAACCGTAAACGGACCCTTTGGATTTTCACTATTACCAACAATTTCACTTTGTTTTCTCAGAAGCGTTTTAAAACCTGTAACTGTTACAGCGTCTTCAAGAAACTGATGGTCTTCACTGTCTTCGATAATATCCCAAACAGACATGGCTGGAAGGTCAGATGGAGCCAATGTTTTATCAATGATATGTACCACACCATTATCGGCTACATAGTTGGTAGAAATGACTGTTGCATCATCAACCATCAACAGGCCATTGCTCTCACTAACCAGAAGGTCTTGGCCGTAAGTAGTTGGTAAAAGTTGACCGTTTTGTAGGTCTTCTGCCATATATACACCCTCAACAATACTGTAACGAAGTGCTGCAGGCAAATCAATGAAGCCAAGTAGGTCAAACTGACTCATTTCAGGGTCTCCAAACTCAGCTCTAATCGCATCTACCGCCGCATCATTAGATAAAAAAACTGTATATAATTGATTTCCATTCAGATCAACAATACTGTCTTCAGATTGACCTGTATAATAAGATGAAAGGTATGAATTCATCGAGTAACTTGACTGAAACGATAACGGCAAAACATACCCAGAAAATTCATCATTCTCGTCATATACAGCATCTATTAATAGATCAGAAATGGTATAGGCATCAACCACTATTTGACCTACCATTCCAAGTTCTGCATGAAATCCTACACCGCAATCGAAATTATAAGTCCCTGGAACATCGAAAGTAAACACACCCATACATGTGCCTTCCGTAGTGCCTTCGCTCTCGGGAAATGAAAATTCTACGGGGTTATTAAAAGAATCTCCTGACACCGTACTATTCACACCATTGACGCTGTGCGTACCTTGAACATTAATAAATGCCACTGTCTCTCCAGGCAAAATTTCAAGAGTATTGGGTGTAAAAGCGAAGTCTGTTAACAAGACGTTATGGTCTGCATCGCATGGGCCCTGAGCCGTCGAATTGTTCCCTACTAAAAGAAAAGCGAATGCAATAGAAATTGACTTGAGATAGGTCATTTTAATTAATTTAAAGATGCTATACCGAATATTAAACGCTTTGTCAAGTTATATGTTTTCACTAGTTGATTCAAAAAAATGAATTCATCCAACAAAAAAGCCCGGGTCGTGTAAACCAGGGCTTAAATACAAGTGAACGGTGGAAGCCCACTCACAAGTGTTCAAAGATAAAAAAAGCCCCACAGTCTGTGGAGCTTTAGTACTCGAGGCGGGACTTGAACCCGCACGCCCCAAAGAGCACAGGATTTTAAGT
>CAJXCU010000026.1 GCA_913051935.1 uncultured Flavobacteriales bacterium | reverse complement strand
AATCGGCACTTAGATTAATAATTCCCATTATCTTTGGGGTATCAAATTGGAACAAAGAGCCTTTGATATTAATTGTTTTAGGAAGCGGATGTAATAAGTCTGTATACATAATTTTAAATGGAAAAAACAACCCAGCAATACACAAAAGTAATCAATGTTTGTAGAGAAATTTTTACAAAGAAGACATTTGATTATGGAACTTCATGGAGAATTCTTCGGCCAAGCTCACTTACAGACCAGATTTTTATAAAAGCAAATAGGATTAGGACAATTCAGGATACCGGAGTTAACAAGGTAGGTGAGACTTATGAGGATGCTTTTTCTTCAATGGTAAATTATTGCGTGATGGCAATTATTCAAGGTCGTCATAAATTTGATTTATATGAGGAAGAATTATCTGCAGCTCAAGCAACAGATTGGTATGATGAAGTACGTAATGAGGCGTTTGATTTAATGAAAAGCAAAAATCATGATTATGGCGAAGCCTGGAGAGACATGCGTATCAGTTCCTTAACAGATTTAATTTTAGCTAAAGTTCTACGAATCAAAAAAATAGAGGACAATGACGGTTTGACAAAAGTCAGTGAAGGTGTTGAAGGTAATTACTTTGATATGCTAAATTATTCTATTTTCGCCTTGATTCATCTATCTGAGGAAGGTTAAAGTTCTGTTAACGCTCAATTTTTGATTCAGAATTCCTTTACTTTTAAATTAAAAAATGAAAAATTCAAACAGAAAATATATTATTTGGAGTGTAAGAATTATTGTATCTGTACTCTTTATTGTTTCGGCAATTGCTAAACTATATCCGTCTCCTTTGATGGGGATTTCATCTTTCGAGACTAAGTATCTTGGTGCAATTGGAATAGATGGCGGTTTTGCGAAGGTGGTTTCTAGACTACTTATTGGTTTTGAATTTACTTTAGGTTTTTTAATTCTATTGCCATACTATTTGAAAAAAGTAACAATACCCTCCACGATCGCTTTGTTGTCTGCTTTTTCAATTCACCTATTCATTCAATTTGTTAGTGGAGATTCAAGTAATTGTGGTTGTTTCGGTGAGTTGATTCCCATGACACCCCTTCAGGCATTCATTAAAAATATTTTGACGATAGGCTTGTTAGTCTCTCTTTTGACCATTTTCAAAAATCAAATTGAGGACAAAACGAATATTCATCCTATCCTTTACAGTGGCTTGATTTTGTCTTTATTGATGTTTGTGCTTCTTCCTCAGGCATCCGGAGGTGTATCAGGAAAATCTGTCGAGGCCAAAGCATCCAACTATGCCAAATATTTCCCTTCAATTTCCTCCGGAAATAAACTTCTTTGCTTTTTCTCTCCAACTTGTGAACATTGTATGGAAACCGGTAAAAAGTTGAAAGAGCTAATCTTAAAGTATCCAGGAATGATGCCAGAAGTAAGGATTCTTTTTATGGATGAAGCGGATAATGGATCGAAGGAAGAGATTGCTTCATTCTTTAAGTTTATTGGTCAAGAGTTTGATTATAAAGTGCTTTCAATAGAAGATTTTGTCCCTATTTTTTGGGCAGATAAAAATTTTCCTGGTGTTCGCTATTCCTCTTGGGGAACTGAGAGGTTATTTTTCGATGGAACTGAGGATAACGAATTCGATCCTGAAACATTGTTAAACGATTTAAAAAGAGTAAACTGATGAGAAATAAAATTGTCGCTGGTAATTGGAAAATGAATCTTGATGCTGATGAGGCGGAAAGTTTATACCGAGACCTTTTGAATAAATCATTAGGCCAAAGTGATGGTAAAATGACGCTCATTTTTCCTCCAAACATTTATTTAAAAGATTTTATTGAGAAAAATAATGGTTCCTTTGAGATTGGAGCCCAAAACGTAAATGCGCAAAAAAATGGTGCATATACGGGTGAGGTGAGTGCTAGTCAACTAAAATCAATAGGTTGCTCTTGGGTGTTGGTTGGTCATAGTGAACGCCGAACTCTTTTTAATGAGGATGATAAAGTACTTCTCGATAAAATTAATTCGGCCCTGGAGTATGGACTAAACGTAATCTATTGTTGTGGTGAATCGCTAAATGAACGAAAAGAACTTAGACATAAATCCAAAATTCAGAGTCAACTTGCCATTTTAAAAGCATTTTCATTAGAACAAATTAAATCCATCTCTATTGCTTATGAGCCAATATGGGCTATTGGTACAGGCAAAACGGCATCACCCGATCAAGCGGCGGAAATGCATGATTTTATTCGGGAAGAGCTAAAAATTCTTTTTGGTTCAGAGGCCTCAGATCAAACGAGTATTTTATACGGTGGGAGCTGTTCACCTTCAAATGCTGAAGTATTATTTAAATGTCACAATATTGATGGCGGCTTAATAGGAGGTGCAGCACTGAATGCCGATTCATTTCGTTCTATTATTGAATTCCTTAAATGATACATTATCAATTTGAAATATCCCTCGACCCATTTGAACCGTGGTCCGAAATACTTACAGCTTATTTGGGTGAAATTGATTTTGAAGGTTTTTATGAGAAAGATGCTGTGCTGTATGCATTTGTTTCCAAAGAAAGATATTCAAAGGAGAAATTTCAGGGGATTATAAATATCATAAAGTCAGAAACCGCGGTTTCATTTGTTTGTAATGAGCTTCCCCATCAAAACTGGAATGCTTTGTGGGAATCAAATTTTGAACCCGTTTTTATTGAAAATAAACTGGCAATTGTAGCTCCTTTTCATACCATTGAAAAGGAGTTCGAGCGAATTATTACCATAGAACCTAAAATGTCATTTGGGACAGGTCATCACCAAACTACCTACATGATGTGCGAAGCTATCTTACATAATTCACTTGAAGAAAAAGCTGTTTTGGATATGGGGTCTGGGACAGGAGTTTTGGCAATTCTGTGTGAAATGCAAGGAGCTACAACTGTCCTTGCCGTTGATATAGAACCTTGGTCTGTAGAAAATTGTAGCAAAAATGCATCGGTAAATAATTGTAGTCGAATTACTTCAGTATTGGGTGATATTGACATCGTCAAGGACCAAACTTTTGATATGATTTTTGCCAATATTAATAAGAACATTTTGTTGAACCATATGACTACTTATGTTAGGGTATTAAATCCAAATGGTTTCTTATATTTAAGTGGCTTTTTCAGCTCTGATGCCCAAGAAATAATCAAAGTTGCTAAGGCATTAGGCTTGAACCTTGCTTCACAAAAGGAGCGAGAAGGTTGGTGTATGCTAGTTTTTAACAAATAAGCTCAATGAAAGTAGTTCTGTTCTTTTGCGCGATTCTTTTTGCGGCAACGTTGCATGCGCAGCGTTATTCGAGTGACAAAGAAAAATTTATAAAAGAATTATCAAAGTCATTTCCTAGTGAGTCTTTTCAACGTTTTATTAAGAAAGAATTTGCGCCATTTATATTGAAGTCTGGTTTAAGTTCTAATGAATTTGAGCGGCTTGTAAAACGCTGTAATTACCTGAATGATGGGAATTTTTCAGCTTCTGATATCATTGCATTGGTTCATATTGCCATGGATCAGAAAAAGCCTGTCTTCCCTTCCTCATTTGTTTCAAAATGGCACAATATTTTTGACAGTAAAGTTGATGCGCAGAATCAGGATTTAATACACGACTTTATTGTATTTTCTTTACATTTTTTTGGAGAATTTTCCTTTCATTCTGAGGACAACCACAAATGGGTTTATCAAGGAAGTAGACCAAGCTGGGTTGTTCAAAAAACTGGACCTCAGGTCCACATTTCTTCTACAAATTTAAAATGCTTCGTTTATCAATCTGGCCCAGTGGATAGCATTGTTATTCAGAATACATCGGGTTATTTCGATTTGAAAAAGAAGCGATGGTATGGTAGAGGTGGAAAAATTACCTGGGAAAAGGTAAACTTCCCAAAGGAAGAAACTTTTGCTGAGATCCGTGGATATACTTTGAATGCACGTGAATCCATCCTGAAGGTGGATACTGTCGCCTTGACAACACCTTATTTTAAGGAACCGATTTTAGGCCGGCTGAAGGATAAAACGCTCTTTAATTTGAAATTAGGTGAGTCGAGCCCAATATTTAATTCTTTTGAAAAAAGATTGAAAATTGAAGGTTTACGAGATCAATTGGATTATGATGGTGGGTTTTCTTTGCAAGGTGCCGATTTTATTGGTTCAGGTGAACCAGGCAATCTCGCCAAAGTCAAACTTAATTACAAGGATCGCAAATTATTCGAAATTCGAGCGTTGAAATTCTTAATGAATCCCGATCAAATAATTGCAAGAGATGCTGACCTCTGCATGTATTACAAGGGTGGAGATTCACTATACGCTAAAAACACGCTTTTTTATTGGGATGAATCAAATAAGGAGTTGCGCGTATCTGCAAATAAAAAAGGAAGCAATTTATTGCCCTTTAATGATAGTTATTTTAAACTTTTTATAAAGGCGCCATTGCTTTCTTGGACCTTGCACAGTGCTTTCCCAATGTTTACCTACGAGGTGGGAACAGCACAAGAGCAAAAGTATGCATTTGTGGATTCTTGGGATTATTTCGATCAGCGGGCTTTTCAGAAGTTTGCCGGCATAGGGAATGTAAATCCACTATTAGAAATTGCAAATCTTAGCCTAGCCCAAGAGACAAATATATTACCTGTCGGTCAGGTAGCAAGTGCCTTGAGGAAATCGGTAAGTCAATGTAAATCTCAGCTCATTGATATTGCGAGTTCAGGTTTTATTCGATATACATCGAGCTCTGATGAGGTAATTGTAGAACAAAAGTTATTGAATTATGCACTATCCTCCAAAGGTGATAAAGATTATGAT
Source organism: uncultured Flavobacteriales bacterium (assembly GCA_913051935.1). Taxonomy (GTDB): domain Bacteria; phylum Bacteroidota; class Bacteroidia; order Flavobacteriales_D; family Crocinitomicaceae; genus UBA952. The sequence continues at coordinate 26,669 of CAJXCU010000026.1, read as the reverse complement.
GAGCTCAGCTTTGTATGTGATTTAAGACCGAAGGTTTTGAATGCTTCACCCGCCCAGATTGCCAATGATCCATACTTACAAAATCTAGAAAAAGATTTTTTAAGAACCTCCCAAAGAAGAAAGCAACAACCTTGTTATGCCTACGTAGATGTTGACCTTCAGGAGATTTATCTCAATGAGGTAGAGCGGGTAAAGCTTTCTTCAAAACAGCGTACGTCATTCTATCCAGATTCATCGTATATAAAAATGTATAAGAATAGGGACATGAAGGTTTCTGGTTGGATACAATCTGGAAAGTTTCTAGCCCACTCGATTCATTCGTCTTTTGACTATGACTCTTTCAGCATTTCAATTGACAGTTCAAGTGAAGCCTACTTAAGTGTAAACCCCTTAAGTGTCAGAGATGGGGATGAACCTATAGATATGGCAAGTTCATTTTCAAATTTCAAGGGTACCTTATTTATAGATGACTCTACTTTGAGGTCAGGGCGAAATCGTTATAATTCAAATTTTCCCTATTTGGAAGTTAAGCAGGAGCTTCGAATTCTCTACAGTTCAGAAAATATTATAAATGGTGCATATGATAGTACACGATTTTACTATGTGATCGATCCTTTTATTCTTGACAGTTTAGATAATTTCAATGAAAAAGAGTTGAGGTTGGAAGGTCGACTTGTATCAGATGGAATCTTTCCAGTTTTGAGGGAGCCCTTGCGCATTATGAATGACTATTCATTTGGTTTTATTACCGAAGCGCCAGAAGAGGGGTATCCATTTTATGAAACGGAATCGATGTATCAAAATAGAATTGTACTATCTAACAATGGTTTACAAGGGGCAGGGACGATTAATTTTCTACAGGCTACCGCAACATCTAAAAAGCTGACATTTTTGCCAGATTCCACTATTGGTTTGGCAAATTTTTTTAGTAAGGAAATCGAAAATGGTATTGAATACCCTGAGGCTCAGTGTGAATTGGCTAAAATGTCTTTTAAACCGAGGTTAAAGATCTTGAGTATTGAATCTTATCGTGATTCATACATAGGTATGTTTAAAGGTGAATGTGTTTTGGATGGTGGAATTTCGATTACGGAGATGGGTATGGTTGGCTCAGGAAGAATTGATTTGGGGGATGCATTGCTCGTTTCAGATTCCTATAGTTTTAAATCAAGCGATATTTTTGCTGACTCTGCCTCTTTTACGCTCCGAAATCGATTTGCAAAATACGGAGAGAATCCTATGGCAATACAATCTGATGGACTCAAATCCCATGTTTCGTTTAAAGATCGCCTAGGAACATTTAATTCAAGCGGCTCAAAACGAATTAAATTCCCAAGCAATAAATTCTATTGTCAGATGGATAAATTTATTTGGCAGATGGACGGAGAGAGTATTGACTTTGAAAAGAATAAGGGTACAGAGACGAATTTTGAAAGTAGTGCAGGAATTGTAGCAAACAATTTCTTCTCCTTAGATAAAGAGCAAGATTCTTTGCAGTTTAAATCGATCAGTGCTCAATATGATTTAAAAAATGAGACAATTAATTGCTATAAAGTTGATTTTCTCGAATTAGGAGATGCTTACATATACCCAAAGGGAAGGCAAGTCAACGTACTGAAAAATGCGGTCATTGATACCTTTGAAAATGCAAGAATTGTTGCGAATAGAGTCACCAAATTACACGAGTTTACAGATGTTACATTGAACGTTCTTGGAAGGAATGAGTTCAATGGTATAGGCAATTATTTGTTTTATGACCAAGATAGCCTTGCCACGAAATTAGCCGTTAGATCTATTAGCTTTGATAGAATACAGACTGTTGCAAAAGCAATAATTCCTGAGGATATTCAATTTCAATTGAGCAATAAATTTGAGTATTATGGTTCTATGGATATAGCTTCAAAGAATAAGGGTGTTATTTGTGAAGGATATACAAGAATCATTCACGATTGTTCTTTTGATAAGTCTTGGATGTACTTTGAGGATACAATAATTGCTGAGAATGTGAGCATTCCTGTTACTGATAATTTAAAAAATAAAGAGGGTGATGCTTTAGCAGTTGGCTTTTTGTGGCGTGATGCTGTTAATGCCGATAGTATACAGATCTATCCAACATTTTTGTCATCCAAAGACTTCAATACTGATTCTTATTTATTTAGTGCTAATGGAAAAGTTTCTTACGACTATGAAAATTCTAGATTTGAAATATCAAACCAGCTAGACAAACCAATAAATCCATTTGAATCCAATTCTATTTCTCTAAAAGATGGTTCTTGTTTAATTTCAGGAACCGGTAAAATAGATTTAGGTATCGACTTGGCACCGGTAAATGTAACCTCATATGGAACAATAGCTTACAATTTAAAACAAGAAAAGGCAATCATTCGAGTTACTTCGAAAATAGATATTCCGTTGCCAAAGTCTATTGTAAACAAATTGTCCAATCAGGTTAGCCTTTCTGACTCTCTTAGTGAATATACCTTCGATCGGAGGACACAAGATGAGTTGACAAATGTCTTTGCTGTTTTGGGAGACGGTCGCGAAAAAGGGGAAAAAATATTTAAAGAATATGATGAGGATAAGCTGAGAAAAATGCCCTCTTTTTTGAATACTACATTTTTAATTCCCGATCTCCGGCTTGAGTCTTATTCATTACCTAAAAATGCGGATGGTGATGCAATTTCTGGTCTACGTTCTCGAAATTCAAAGTTGGTTCTATTTTCTATCGGGGATTTAGCTGTTTTAAAGAAGGTCCCTGGGCAAATATTGTTTATGAAAAAAACATCGTCAAATGTTCCATCGGGATTTGAATTGATTTTAGAAGATAAATTAATGAAACGCCAAAATTGGTGGAAATATGAACGGGGCAAGCGAGATGGCGAATTGAAGATGTTCACAAGTGATATGGAATTCTTTAAAGAGTTAGAATCAATAAAGCCTGATAAGAGAAAGGCGAAGAACTTTGGATTTGCTATTTTTGAGGAGGGGGAGATGTTTCAAATAATGTCACTCAAAAGGTAATATGCTGTTTCTAGTCGTAATATTTATTGGTTACATGTTAGGATCAATACCTTCTGCTGTTTGGGTCGGTAAGCTCGTTCATGGTATTGACATTCGAGAACATGGAAGTAAGAATGCTGGTGCAACCAATACCTTCAGAGTGTTTGGCAATAAGTCTGGAACGATTGTTTTGATTTTAGACATACTCAAAGGTTATATAGCTGCTTCGGTTCCATTGGGTCTCTCTCATATGTATATTGGATTTAAGGATGAGGTTTTGATACTTCAGCTTACGGCATCTTTTTGCGCAATTATAGGTCATATTTTCCCAATATTAGCAAAGTTTAAGGGAGGCAAAGGGGTGGCAAGTACTCTTGGTATCATTATTGCCATTAACCCAGAAACTGCTTTTATATGTTTGGGTTGTTTTATTTTAGTTTTTGCAGTTTGGAAATATGTTTCTTTAGGTGCTATCGTTGCCTCATTATTATTTCCCTTTGTCAGTTATTTTTTTATGCTAAAGGACGCAAGGATAATGATCATTTTCTCAATCGTCATATCCTTAATTGTTTTGTTTTCTCATCGTAAAAATATGCAAAGGCTCTTGCGCGGAGAGGAAAATAAAATGAACTTTTTGAAGCGTAAAGCGTAAACTCTACGAGTTTAAAATTGATCTAAAATTGGTTCTAATTCGAATGACATATCGTTTGGTTATTCTTTGCTGTTTTATTTGGGCAGGAATGGATTTGTGTATCGCTCAGTCGGAGAATCAACTTGTTAAATCTTCGAGTTCTTTTTTTGAAAAGAAAAAATACGCACAGGCCATTGATGGTTATCGTCAGCTGCTTTCAAATGATTTAAAGAATATTGATTATAACTACTGCTACGCTGTATGTTTATTTCATACAAAGAATCCCAAGTCTTCTGAGAAATATTTTAATTATCTTTTGGAGCAATCTAATTGTCCTCCAGAGGTTTACTTCTTTAAAGGTAGACTATATCACATCAATTATCAGTTCGATAATGCGATTGATATGTATGCTAATTACATTAGCTTGAAGACAAAGAAAAGTCAATACTTAGGAGCATCTGAAGAAATTAAGCGTTGTCAACATGCCAAAGAACTTCTCAAAAGTCCTCGTGCGATTCAAGTACTTAGACAAGCACAAAAAAATGCAGAGGATTATTTTTCCGCATATTTATTTGACTCCATTAACTATAAGCTTTATTCTCAACAGGATTTTGGTAAAAAGTATAATTTGAAGAAAAATTTCACCCCTAAATATGTTTTCAAAAGGGGGATGAAATATCGTTTTTTCTCGAGCTATTCCAATGTTGTTGAATCTGGAAAAGATATTTTTTATCAGAAAAAGAACCAAAATAACAATTGGGATCCACCTCAAAGACTGTATACAGACGTAAATACCTCTTTAGATGAGGATTTTCCTTTTTATGACGAACGTACAGGTTATCTATATTTCAGCTCAACCGGTCATAACTCTATGGGCGGATATGATTTATTTCGCGCGAAATTTTCGCGCAAAACATTAAAAGCTGAAGAGGTAGAGAATCTCAACTTCCCTTATTCTTCAACTGCCAATGATTTCTTATTTATACCCAATTTACCGGGTGAAAATGTGATTTTTTCTACGGATCGAAATCAAGACATTGGTGGAATATCGGTTGTTGAGGCCCGATTTAATGCTCCTGTTCTGTCCTCGTTAGTCGCAAGCCTTTATTTTAAGGATAATATAGACACCGAAAATACTACCGCCGTCTTTTACATTACGAATGGACTTTCAAAAGAAAAGTTTGGACCTTTCAAAACGAATGATATCGGAACACTATATTTTATCGTGCCAGCACCAGGGGAATATCTTATCGAGGCTAAAATTGATGGTTCAGACCACATATTCGAGGATACAATTGATATTCCTCCGCGTGTAGAGGGTTTTGAATTTGAGGTAAACGCGAGCTATAAAATGATTGACTCTCGTGAAGCAATTATTTACAATCAAAACCTAATTCAAACTTCGGATATGGTTGTCGATATCGAAAGTATAGAGCTCAACGAGTTTGAAAAACTTGTGGTTAATACGAAAACCATTGATGCCACCATGGAAATGGAACTCGTTATGGAATCTATGCCTATGGACGACAATGAAATCCAAGCCAAAATCAATGATTATATAGATTTAGAAGTTGAACTAGAAGATCAAATACGCCAGAAAATAAAGCTTATTGAAAATATAAATGAGCTCTATTCAAAAAACGATGAGGTTGACAAAAAAATTGATTTAATTGTCCTGCAGAATAATAAGTTAACAACATCGGATGTTGATTCATTGAATCCAATATTATATGATTTACTTATAGACCGAAAGATTGTAGTCTCTGCATTGATAGGGCAGAAGGCATACAATGCGGGAATGATTGATTTAGATACTCTTCAGCAAATGTATGCCAAGGTCACTGAGTTTAATAAAACTGCCGACGCATTACTTGTATCAGGTAATAAAGATTCATTAAGTCGAATGCTACGCTCTGAAACCATAACGCCAAAAGGGTTTTTAGATATGAGTTCTCTTGCTACAAAGGTACGTAAGGAGCTTGCGGAAATGGAATCTAGGCAAGAAGAAATTCAAGCCCTGATTGATGCAAAGTCTTCAGAATTAAAAGAATTAAATAGCCAGAAAGCGGAGCTTGTCATCGAACAAAAAGCCGTCTCTAATATTGAGGACTGGGATGCTTTGTCAGATTCAATTGATCTCCTAGAAAGTAGGATATATATTTTAGATAAAGACAAGCGCGTATTGGATGAAAAACATGAAGTGCTTGAAGGTCAGCTCATCTATGCCAGAGAGGGCTTACTAAATATTACCTTGATAGACGCGGATGGAAATGACCTAGAGAATGAACTACAAGCGCTAAATAACGAAATTAATGTCGATAAATACGCCTCAGCCGAGCTCTACGCAAGAGACAGAAAGGAGGCAAGTCAATCTCTCAAGACGCTAAAGAGTAATCAGAATGAGGAGCGACGTAGAGTGCGAAACTCTGGGTTAGAAAGGTCAGCTCAAGACACAATAATACTTGCAAGTGAATATGAGCACATTCAAGCCTTGAATCAGTTTGGAGATCAAGAAAATTTAGTCGCTGAAAATCGAGTGAATAAAATGATTCAGGACTCAGAATCTATTATTAACGCTCTTTCTAAGGCTAATCGTTCTGCCGATGTTGATGAACAAAATCAAATGATCGCAACCAATAGAGAGGCTGATACCTCACAAACGCTCCTATCCACTGTGTCTTCAACGGAAATTCAAGGCAAAAACAATCAAAAAACAATAAATGAAAAAGTACCTGAATTGTACGATTTTGATTCAAATACTGAGGAATCAGTGGCAGAGCTAAAATTGGTTGAGAGTCCCAAAAACGACGAAAACAGGATGGTAAATAAAGATATTAACGCTCAATCATCTGTTAGACAAAAAAATGTACCGGATAATTATACCGATGGAAAGGCTCTTCAGACAACACAAGAAACACTGGCGAATCTAAATTCGGATAAAAACCAATTGAAACCTAACGAGGGAAAGAAACGTCCAGATTCATTGAATGGTGGGTCAATACCAGAATATAATGGCCAGCAATTAGATCCAAAATCTAGTCCAAATCAGGATAAATTAATTAAAAACACCACTGCCAAAGATAATGGAACGCAATCCAATTCAGTTGAATTTACGGAAACATTGGATTCCACAATTTCTCAGAACATTGTTAAAGGTTCAGAGCAACAAAAATCAAGGCTTTCTGATGAAGTGGTCATAGTTGATGAGTCTATATCTAAAATACAACCCTCAGATGCAGGTGCAGAAAATATTTCTTCAGACAGCCCGCGAGTATCTAATAAAAGCAATGAGTCTGTTGAGAAAAATAAAAATCAAGAGCAAGGTGGAACTACTTTTACAAAAGATGATGAAAAAGTCATTACCTCCATCAGTGAACCTTTGGCCTCTGATGAGCGTAACGCTACTGTTGATGAAAATAAAAGTCAAGATCAAGACGTTTCTACCTTCATTCAAAAGGATGAGGGCGACCTGACAATTCAAGCAGCAAATCAAGAAATAGAGGATGATAGGGCATCTTTAAAATCTCTTAAAGAGCGCGAAAGAAATACAGATGATTCATCATCCGAGCTTGCTCAACAGGTTACGCCTTCAAAAAATAACAGTTCCGAGGATAAAGAAAGTACGCTCCAAGAATTAAATAAAAAAGAGGCGCTTCGTAATGGATTGGATATGGATTTAGCCGATACTGAATCAGCTGTTTCAAACGAAAGTGTTTTAAAGGGGCAACCTACACTTGAGACTCAGAGTGGTCAGGAGATTTCTGCTTCTGCAAAAGCATCTGAAATTGTAAACTCGATGAACAAGGATAACCAAGAAATTGAGAACGAGTTGGCATCTAATAAAGAAACTCAAGCAACTGAAGTGACAGAGGATTCAGGTAAAACAATGAATAGCGCAGCTCAATCTAATGAAATTATTGAATCTTCTCGTGACCAAATTTCGAATGAGGAAATAACCGAAGCTTCTATTGAGGAGAAAATTAAATCTAGTGAAGTCAATAAGCGTCAAAAAGGTGAGACTATCGATAATATAACCGAATTAGTAGTTAATGATGGAGCATTAGAGTTGGTTCAAGAGTTGCCTGATTCCAATCAGAAAGAAAAAGAATTTACAAAAACAGCCTCCGCTGAACAAGTCTCCGCTTCAGAAGAAATATCCACTCAAAAAGTCAATGAAAATAACGCAATCGAACTTGTGAGTGATACGGACGAGAATACTTCTTTAATTGCAGAGAAGGTGAATGACACAAACGATTCGAAAATAAAAGTTGTAGCCCAGGAGATGGATGACGTGTCCTCGCAAGACAGCCGTATGAATGAAAAAAATGATTCGAATGATTTGCAACAAAATACGGATATTTCAACTAGTTCGATTGATGAGAATGTGAAGCCAATTAATCCTGAGGATTTTAGTGAATCAATTAGTGCGCGTATAGAAAGCCTTCGCTTTGATGCCAATGAGGAACAGGGACCTGAGTTTGGTGAATCTGTAAAGCTGCTGACTGCATTGGTGCTTGACGCTGAATTAGATATTAATGAAGTGAATTCAGAGGCAGAACCAAAACGTAAAAAAGATAAAGTTTTATTAGAAAGTAAAAGGAAAGAGCAGGAAGCTCGCTTGGCTTATTTTCAAAACGAATTAAACTTAGAGCTAACTAATCAAAACATAGAGAATAAATACTTACGGTTAAAATCAACCCTTCCTGGCGTACAATTTGAAACCATAGATAATTTGAATGCACAGCTTTTAGAAATTCAAATTAAGGAACAAGACTTAATTGAGAGATTATCGCGAACAAAAGCTCAAAATGAAATAAGTATGCTTAAGAAGCTGATTGAGGCCAATCGATCTAGGAAATTGATGATTGAAGAAGAGCTTCTACAAATGCAATCTTTTGAAAGAAATGAATTACAAGTTTCGATCAAAGAGGTTAATGAAAAGAAGATCGCATCTATATTGGCTTCTGAAAGCTATTTGAGCTATGTGGAGCGGCGTCAGAAATTACAGGAGGCGAATGACCTATTAAATGAACTAAAAGAAAAGAACCGCGCACAGATGATGGCACTTGATGCATCTTTAAGGTTGACAACGAATGAGAAATCTTTGACTGAGGAGCAAAAGCAGATGGTTAAAGAAATTCGTCAGCTCCAACAAGCCATACTTTATTTAGAGGAGGAGGTGAGGCTTAGAAACTCAAATCTCGAGCTTGAAAATACATCTGCCGAGTATGAATATTTATATCAGAATGAAGTAAATCCATCAATAACTTCAAATGAATCAATTGTTGTTACAAGCCTAAAGGACCTAATAGAAGTCCAAGTAAATAATAAAGGTAAAGCCTATAAAAATGACGCTTTAGCATCAAGTAAAGCTCGGACCAGTGCCACTATTGAATCGCAGGGTGATGCCATCAATCAATCTCAAATTAGTGATATTTCAAAAAATAGTATGCCAAATGTTTCGGACACATCCACTGATTTTTCAAATGATAAAGCGAGAATTATTTTTTCTGAAGAGATGTCTAGTGAAACTCAATTGACGAATACTTTACTTCAAATTAAAGATCCTCTTTCTGTGCTTGAGTCTAAAAACTATAAATCGTATGTTCAAGATCGTATCTTGGCAAATCGACTTGTAAAAGAAATTGAGAATGTTGAAAATATATCTTCATCCGTAAATAGCCCATCAATAGCTCAAATAAAGAGTCGAATTTCTAGAGAAGCCGAGGATGAGCTTGCATTGAAGAGTGCAATTGATTTACAAATCAGCAGGAAGCGTTCAACCAACCAAAACATTTCTTTAACCGACGAAGACTTGGAAACAACCTTCAGTTATGTCAATGAAAGCAAGCTAACATTAATTCGTAAAAAATTGGACAAAGTAATAAAAAGTATTGCAGCATATGATTCTTCGATGGTTTACGAGGCATTACTTAGAAATGAATTTACCGAACCCAAAAGTGAAGGCACAGCAGGCTTGGAGAAGAGCCTGAACAGCTTAGATTTAGTCGATTATGGGGAGAATGAATTAATTCAGTCTGATTTCACTGTACTGAAGCAAGAGGTAATCTCAAAAAATAAGGATGCTTTTGAAATAGGTAATTCGAATCCGTCAGGTTTAAATTTCAGGGTTCAGGTAGGGGCATTTAGACGACCTGTTCGACAGGATGTTTATAGAGAGTTTACACCAGTTTCTGGGCAAAAGCTTGCCAATGGCCTTATCGTTTACATGGCTGGTTATTTCAATAGTAGTTCTTCTGCCGTTGCGGCACAAAAGCAAATCCGTTCTTTTGGTTATAGCGACGCCTTTATTGTGGCTTATTGTAACGATGAACGTTTGGCATTTTGGAAAGGAAAAGAGTATGAAAGAAATGGAACATGCATTGCAGATACAAAAAATCGCTTTATTGCATTGAATAATTCTGAAAACTCGAATCGAGGGAATTTAAAGGCCCAGAATAATTCTGTTGAATCCTCAGAATTGAGGAAGGAAAACGCTTCTTTAAGCACAAATAACGGATCAACCGTTATCAAAACTGAAAACCCTCAATCTTCCTTTGAATCTCCACGTACAAGTCAAGAAATAGTTGACAAAGAAAGCAGCACGGATGTGTTATCTAGGAACACAAGTAGCTACAATAATCTATCGAAGATTCAAGCGGGACGAAGTGTTGGTGGAATAAACGTTTCTGGATTGTTCTATTCCGTTCAAGTTGGCGCATTCAATAGAAAAATTCGTGGCAGCGAATTGTCTAAAATTAGAGAACTCGATTTTTATGAGTCCAATGGCCTATTCCGCTATTCCTCAGGTAAGTTTTTGACCATTGATGAAGCTAGACTACGAAAGACTGAGGTCGTGAATAATGGCATTTCTGATGCGTTTTTAGTTGTATTCTACAATGGAAAACGAATTACGATGCAGGAAGCAAGAGATTTATTGAAGGCCAATGGTTCGTCTGTCTTGTATCGTAAAAAAGACCAAAAGAATTCAAATACTGTCTCGAAAAATAGCTTAGCCAATGAAAAAATCAATCAAACAAATGGTAAAATTAAACCTCTTTCGGAGGATGAACTTATATCCCCACCTAAACCAATTACAAGTGAATTAAAATCAGCGCTTAAAAGACCTGCTGAATCACGCACAATAAAAATTATTGACAAGGCAAGCGCGCCTCGTGACGAGATGATTATTTACAACTTACAAACAGATTCCTTGGATAAAAATTCAATTGAACGCCTGAATAGGGTGGGTGTATTCCACTATAACAAAGACAGCTCGAAGATAATTTCTCAAGCCTTCAAAACAAGTTCGATTAATTCGATGTTGTCCTTTTATACGAATGGTATGGGGATTGATAATTTTGTTCCAGGCCGGTTTGTAATCCACACAATAAAAATGAATTCGATGATCGATGGGGCATTAGGTGATTGGCTACTAAGAAGTAAAAGAACAATTGGATTTACGAGATTAAATAAGGACATTTATTTGAATTTCTATTTGTCCTCTGAAAAGGAGAAAGATTTATTGATGAGTGAATTGGAGAAAGTAAGAAACAATTAGCATGAGTGAGAAAACTGAAATACAAGAGAAAAAAAAGATCTTAGAAAAGACAGTAAGTCGGCATGGTTTGATTTTATATAATGATGATGTCAACACCTTTGACCATGTAATTAATTGTTTAATGAGGATTTGTAGCCATGAATTAATTCAAGCTGAGCAATGCGCCTGGCTCGTTCATCAAAAGGGCAGGTGCAAGGTCAAAAATGGTTCAATAAAAGAATTGAGAGCAATGTGTGAGGCACTATTAGAAAATGGACTTACAGCTCAAATTGAATAAAGTCGTTGGTATGCCTATTGACGATTTAAAAGCTTATGAAAGGTTTTGTCAATAGTTTCATAAACCCCATTTGGGATTGGTCCAAGGGCAGGGTTATTTTCAATTTTTGAATCACTATTAATAAGAATGTAGTACGGGAAAGTGCCTACATTCAAAGTTTTCCAAATAGGATGATAATAGCTTAGATCGTATTTCGGCCATGTTATTTCGTTCAGCACTCTTTTCTTAAATGGCTCATTTGTTGTTTTAGAATCCAAGTAGATTGTTACAAAATCTATATCTTTTTTATACTTCGTATAAAGTGCTCGTAAAGCATATGTTTCCGCAAGGCTCTTTGGATTTGCTGGATCAAAAAAATGAATATATTGGTATTTATTGTTATTTCCCAAGACGATTTCATCCTGTAAATAAATTGTCGGAAGCGGATCGCCCGCAACAAGCTGATAAAATTCTTTTTGAATGTTGCTTGCTATTTTTTTATTCTCTGCAAAACTTGAATTGAGTTCAATAAATCTCGTCACCTTTATTAGGGCGTTTTGTGGGATATTTCCTTTGGGATATTCTGACTTAATAATTTCTAATGCTACAATTTCTGCGATTTGTAAACTCGGAACAATACTATCCGCCAATAGTCCACTGACTAAGGTTTCGGTGTCTGCCTGATTCAAACCATTTAATACGAGCTCTTTAGATTTTTGGTTTAGCTTTAAAAAAACACCCGCATAAAAATCCTTGAAAAATTCAACATAGGCAGGAAGTTGATACAGCACCTCTTGGTCTCGAATATAAAAGTTGAATTTTTCTAGTTCGTTTGGACTGCCGAAGTAGTTGATATTGTCAATCGTTTTTCCCAAAACGTATTTAATATGGTTTTTGAAATAGCTTGACTCCTCATTGCGATAGGCTTCTAAAACCTCCATTTTAAAATCTAAAACACCATCTATGAACTGCGTAGGATCTACATCCTTGAGTAAATACAAATCTGCCATTTCATCATCCAACCAGGCCTCGAACCCAAGAATTTTATAATTAATGTCTGTTGAGTCCAGTTCTAGGAACAGCAGTTCCACTTCTTTTCCTGAAAAGTAAGGAATGACCTCTACCGACTCTTCTGGAAAAATAATTTTGTAGCTTCCATCTGGTTCTAGGTAAAGTTCTGAATAGGCATTATTCAATCTTATGATGTAACGTTTTACCTCTTTGTGTTCTACTTCAAAGTAAAATCGATTTTTTTCAGTGGTTTTGAATTTTTGTACAAAATGCTCTGTTTTGGTCACAAATTCCTCGATTTCGTATAAATAAATCCATTCTCCTACACTGTTTGTTGCGGTTCCAAATATTTGGGTTGTAGAGAGGCCTGCGAGTGGGATGAAAAGAAGAACAGAAATAAGAAATTTCATTCTATTGGTTTAGTATTACTTTGCAAGAATCAAACCAGTTTATTTGCAGCCGAAACAAAGCTGTCAATCGATCCATTTGACTTATATATTTCTCTCACAATAGATGCATTTATAGCGCCTACCTCATCGCGTGACATGAAAAATACGGTTTCCACCTTGTTCATCATGAAATTCATTTCTGCAATGGCTTTTTCGTATTCAAAATCTATGGAATTTCTCAGCCCTCTTACGATGTGATTCGCTCCAACTTTTGAACAGAAATCGGTAGTTAAACCCTCGTAGGTGTTTATTTTCACTCTGTTATTATTTTTGAAGATTTCTTGGATATGTGCAATTCTTTTATCTAAGCTAAATAAATATTGTTTACTTGTATTAACACCAATACCGATAATGACTTCATCGAATACATCAAGTGCTTTGTGAACTACATATTCATGTCCTTTGGTAAATGGATCAAAGGATCCCGGAAAAACGGCTTGCTTATGCTTCATTTGTATCAAAGGTAAAAAAACTAAAATAGACATGTCCAAATTGTCTAACCTTTTGAAATCCCTTCTTATTCTCAAAAGTTGTCTGTCTTCCGTGTTCTACAATAAAAATGCCTCCTTTATTTAAAAGAATCTTTTCCTCGATGAGCATAAGAAGTTCGTCATAATTTTGAAAGTCATATGGTGGATCTGCAAAAATACAATCAAACGTACCGATATCCTTGGCTATAAATTTCAATGCGTCCATTTGTATGATACGGTGCATTCCTTCCAGATTATATGCCTGACTATTTGTTTTTATATACCTACACGATTGGTGATTTAAATCTACACTTATCAGTTTTTTGGCTCCCCTTGATATAAATTCAAACGATATACTTCCTAGGCCTGCAAATAGATCCAAAACAACTAGCCCCTCCACGCTATGAGTATTTTCTAGAATATTAAACAACCCCTCTTTGGCAAAGTCCGTTGTTGGTCGAGAGGAAAAGGTTTTCATTTTCTTGAAACGCATACCTTTAAGTGAGCCTCTGATGATTCTCACGACAAGAATTGCATTAGTTCTTTTTCTGAACGAGTGGTGAGGTTGAGCTCACTGAGAGACTTGATTTTTTTGAACAGCATTTCTACCTCCCTCGTTTGATTTTCCATACCAAAAATGATGATATTTGATGCTTTTTTAGGAAGTTTATCGAGGTGCGCCACGAGGAAATAAATGACATCTGTAATGGTCGTATATTCTATGCAATTAAATGAAAATAGCTTTTGATTTTGTAGCTTGATTAAGTCAAATGTGTTTTCCTTCAATACCAGGTGTACATCATTTTTTTCTTTTTGATTGCTTAGTACTTTTTCCAAGTATTTTTTTGAGCTATTGACCAATGGAGTTTGTGGCATGGTTTGCTCACAAAAACTGCTGAACCAATTAAATCGAGTACTTATAAAGTGTGCATTGATGGCATCTATTTTTTCTTCAAAAACAGATTTGTTCTCATCTAAGCTAGGGTAGTTTAAGGTGAAGTAATCTTCTTTTTTATTTGGATTGTAAATCTCATTAGGGATCAATATTCCTTCATTTGAATTGATCAATATTTCCTCGATATCGATGCCTTTTTGAATGACATGTTCTTGAATTAGATGTTTTATTCTGTCCTCATTGAATTTGCTATGAACATCGATTTTAAAAGGCTTGAAAAGATCTAACCCCGAACTTTTATCTTTTACGAGAATTTGTTTCTCATTGAAAAAAAGTAAAGCTGTGGCCATTTTCTATTGAACTTCCCAAGAGCCTGAAAGGTCGCTATTATCAAGTTTTCCGAAAAACATAGACTCTTTTTTTGCGGCACCTTTGATTTCTGTCAAGGGCAACATTCCCTCGATTCGAACGGTAGGTAATGTATCTCCTCCAATCACAACAGATGCAGTATCAATTTTCCATGTTTCTTTATTTTCTGTGAACGGAATAAACTTTAGGTTTTCTGCTGAAAATTCTCCATAACCATTGTCTTTACGTTCTTTAACATAGCTTCTATTTTTTGAGAATGTCGTTTCAATAAATGAAACGTTTACTGTATCTCTCCGAAAACCAACAAGTTCTACTGGAACTTCTGGTGATTTCGATAAGTAGTAGGCCTCGAGCTCTGTCATTTTATTGTCAATGGCCTGACCTCTTTTATATAGGTTGAATTGAATCAAATAATCTCTTTCTTTTTCGGTTATTTTTCTACTTGGTACAGATCCCTCCGCATCAAGAATGGCGATACTATCTTCTTTAATGAAGCGCACAAGTGTTGTCCAATCGTGCGCATACACTTTATTCTTGGCCAAGTAAGCTTTTTGTGCAGTTTGAACATCTCTTAAGTTTCTTATTGACAAACCTTTGCAAGCCTTATAGTCATTGTTGTGTTTCACGGTGTCGGATATAGAAATATACGTGAAGCCTAAAACGACAAGCGCCATACCCAATGAAATAAAGCCGATTATTTTCGTCATTTTGGCGGAAAGAATTCCAGAAATATTTAATGCAGAGATAATCGCACTACCCAAGATAACGACCGCTGAGAAGATAAATTCTATAGATTGGTCCTTCGTTAAACCAGTAAGCAATAAAACGAATCCAATCAGACCAAAAATGAATGGAACAGAATATTTTTTTATAAGTAAGGCGATATTTAGCATAACATTTCTTGTAATTTAACTGTTACAAATCTACAATATTTAATTTTACTGCGACCAACACAAATGTAAATTTTGGATTAAACCAAATCAAGGAGAAATGAAACAAAATAAATTTCTAGAAAATGTCATTTCTTTAAGTGATTTTGAGCTATCTGGCGATCAATTCGCTACCGTTGAGCTATTTGTGAATTTCCTCGAAAAGGATTTTAATGATGGTTTATCTGTTTTTATTTTGTCCGGTTATGCGGGAACAGGTAAATCAACCCTGACCTCGCTACTGAACAAAGCGCTGAACAAAGCTAAAATTAGAACAAGATTAGCGGCGCCAACAGGAAGAGCTGCAAAAGTCTTATCTGTCTATGCGGATCAAAAAGCACAAACCGTTCACAAGGAAATTTACTTCGGTGGAAATGCGCTTGAGGAGCGGGTTAAATTGACACCAGTAAAAAATAAACATCGAAACACCATCTTTTTTATCGATGAAGCTTCAATGATTCCATCAGGTATGCAGGGAGATAATGACATACTTAGTGATTTAATTTATTATGTCAAAGAAGGCCATAACTGCAAGTTGGTTTTTGTAGGTGATATAGGCCAGCTGCCTCCAGTAGGTCAGGATAGTTCTCCCGCATTAGACGCTGATTTTCTTGAAATGTCCTTTAGTAACCTAAAGGTTTACTCTGCTCAGCTTAAACAAATTTTTAGGACAAGTGAATCTTCATCGATTATTTCAAATGCGACCTACATTAGAAACAAAACTGTGTTTCAACCTCCTTTTTTTATCGAGAGAGATGAAAATACTCAGTCACTAAGCGGTTATGAAGTCCAAGAACGATTGGAAGAAAGTATACATGCCAAAGGAGCGGATAATGTTGTGGTACTTACGCTTTCGAATAAGCAAGCCAATAGGTGGAACAGCGGGATTCGGCAAAGTATTCATTTTCGGGAGGAATTGCTGGAATCAAACGAATCCTTGCTTGTAATTCGGAACAATTACTTTTGGATTGGGCCCACATCACCATTGGGTTTTTTAGCCAATGGAGAAAATATTCGAATTGAAAAAATTCTAAAAGAAGAGGAAATGTATGGTTTCCAGTTTGCCAAGGTGTTGGTCTCTTTTCCAAATTATCCCGATGAGACCTTCAAAGAGCTTTTGATCCTCAAGGACACCCTTATGATTGAAACGGCAACTTTGAGTCGTGATAAAATGAAAGAACTTTTTTTTGAAATAGAGAAGGATTATTGGCACATCAGCACAAAGTCAAAGAGATACCAGGAGATTTTAATGAACCCTTATTTCAATGCTTTACATGTAAAATATGCGAATGCCTTGACCGTTCATAAGGCGCAAGGGGGGCAGTGGCGAGATGTCTATCTTGACGGCTCTTACATTCCCGAACAGATGAAAGATAGTTCTTATTTAAGGTGGCTTTACACGGCCGCAACACGTGCGAAGGAGAATTTATACCTTGTCAATTTCCCGAAAGACTTTTTCCAGAATCATGGAGCGTAAAAAAAAGCTAATTTCTAGATGTTTATAAGCTTTAATAGAATATTTTTGTCCTGAAATTATGAAATTTTTTAGTGAACAAAACTTTGCGAAATGGTCACCATTCGTAGGTTTCTTATTGATACTCTTCACTGCCTTCATGGCCTATAAGGCTACCCACCTCAAATTTGACTATGATTTTGAAAAGTTCTTTCCCGCCGAGGATAAGGACGCTGATTATTTTTATGAGCATAGAGAGAAGTTTGAGTACGACAATAATTTTATATTAATCGCGCTTGAGCACAAAAACGGGGTTTTTGAAATTCCTTTCATGAAAGAGGTCTCAAATCTGACAAGTAGACTTCAAGCTGAAACACCATATGTTACTGGTGTTCGATCGATTACAAATCAAAATGAAGTTTCACTCTTTGGCATCAATAACGCAGTTGAAAGACCTTATGTTGATCTAAAAAAATGGGCTGAAGATTCTACCTTCATCAATAAAGACTCTTTGAGGATCTATGGGAGTAAGGAGCTATTGAATACCTTGGTTGCCCGCGACGGGAAATCTCTTTGTGTATTCCTCAAACATGAGGATGGTCTCTCCGTAAAGAAAAGTGATACCTTGGTGAAGGCAGTAAAACGAATACTTTCTGAATACAATTTTGATGGTATTCATTTGGCAGGAACTACTGTAGGGCAACGTTATTACATTGATAAAATGAATTCGGAGCTCTTGTTTTTTATGGCCCTGAGTGCCGTTTTAGTTATTGTCTTCTTATTTATAGCATTTCGATCGGGGTGGGGGATTTTGGTTCCACAGGTCGTTATTTTTGCGTCAATGTTATGGGTGATTGGAGGTATGGGGCTGTTCAATAGCCCAATGAATATCTTATTGACAACACTTCCATCGATAATGTTTGTTGTGGCTATGTCTGATGTCATTCATTTGGTCTCGCGCTATATGGATGCCCTTCGCGATGGTTTTTCTAAATTTGAATCGATTAAAATAACAATCAGGGAGGTAGGCTTTCCTACTTTTTTGACGTCTTTGACGACCTCGGTAGGTTTCTTTTCACTTTATTTTATAAATGTTCAGCCGGTAAAAATGTTTGGTTTAATTATCGGAATAGGTGTTCTTTTGGCGTTTTTCTTGTCTATTTTATTTCTGCCAATACTTTTTTATTTTTTCCCTTCACCCAATATCATTAAAAAACGAAAAGAAACTCTTTGGGGTAAATTTTTACCCAAAGCTTATGAGTGGATTATGAATCACAAAAAAAGGGTCTGGATCGCTTCGGTTATATTTATTGGTGTTTCTATTTTGGGAATGACTTTTCTCAAGTCGGATAATTTATTGATGGATGATTTGAAGGCAAATGATCCTACCAAAGCTGATTTTTCATATTTCGACAAGCATTATGGTGGCTACCGTCCTTTTGAATTGGCGGTAAATGTTGTCGATACCAATAGCACGGCATGGTCTTTAAGTGTGCTGAAAGAACTTGAGGAGGTCGAGTCATATGTTGAGGATACTATGGGGGTTGAGTTGAAAACCTCTCTGGTGCAATCTCTAAAAGTCTTAAGTCGTTCGTCTCATTTTGGTGATGAATCTTTTTTTAAGCTTCCGACAAAAAAGCGTGAGGTAAAACGCTTCCGACGGTATTTGAAAATAGCGGAGCGAGGAGCTTTGCTTCCTCTTTTCTTGGATACTACCGAGCGCTTGACAAGAATTCAGGGTACTATCCCGGACTTGGGTAACAATATTATCACTGCACGTACCAATCGCTTTCAAAATTATTTGAAGCAAAGAGATTTTCAGCACATTCAAGTGCGCATTACAGGATCAGCGTATCTTTTAGATAAAAATATCCGCTACCTATCTAATAGTTTAATTTATGGGTTATTGTTATCGATAGGTGTAGTTTCTGTTATCATGGGACTTGTGTTTCGTTCTTTCAGGATGGTTTTGATCAGCTTATTACCAAATACAATACCACTTATTTTTATTGCAGCCATTATGGGTTATTTGGGTATTGAGGTTAAGACAAGTACCTCAATTATTTTTACAATAGCTTTTGGAATTGCTGTCGACGACACGATTCACCTACTAGGGAAGTTCAAGTTTGAATTGATGAAAGGAAAATCTGTTCCGGAAGCACTTAAGCACTCTTTTATTGTAACAGGGAAAGCCATGGTACTGACTACACTTATTCTTTGTAGTGGATTCCTGCTCCTCTTGTTTTCTACCTTTATGGGGACTTTTAACATGGGATTCCTGTTAGGGATTACCTTATTTGTCGCCCTAATTTTAGACCTCACATTACTTCCTTTGCTGATTTTAGCCTTTTACAAGGAGCCGTCACAAATCCAAGATTGAAGTGCCTTGAGCTGAGCGGGGCTCTTTTCTTTTAGTACATTCAATTGATATTTTGGATAAAAAGTACGGTGTACTACAGGAATTTTCTTTTCAATCATTTTTTGAGCTCTCGCTATGGTCAATCGTATATCTTGAATGTTAAAGTAACCTAGCCACTGCTCGAGGTTTCCTTCTAGCTTAATATTGTTCACAGCAATGATTTCGTCTCCAATGCAGAGACCACACATGTCTGCCGGAGAACCCATGGAGAGGCTTTGGATGACATATTTTGATTGTATTGGCCTTAGTTTTATACCGAGGGCGTTTTCAGAAATTAATTTAGAATCAAGAAGGTTCATTTCAAGACCAAAATATGCCAGTGCATCTTGAAGTATGGGTTCATAGGAGTGAGAGCCATTTATGTAATTGTCAAAGAAAGACTGAAAGGAAACACCTGAAACACTTTCAAGGAGGTTTTGGTAATCTGTTTCCTTACAACCTTCTTTACCCACCTCAGTGCTGTAGTATAAGCGCCGCATGACTTCCTCAATGCCATATTTGTTTTTTGTATTTTTTCGAAGTAAATAATCCGCAACAAATGCGAGAAGACATCCCTCGACATAAATAGAAAGCTTTCTTCCAGGAGCGCCTTGGACATAACCATCAAGCCAAGTATCATAAGAAGAATCAGCTACAGAGGTGTAAAATCTCGCCGTGTTGTCAAAATGCCTTTGAAATTGAACCTGAAGCTCCTTTAAATAATCTGAAATATTAAATATACCGCTCTTTAGTAGGTAAAGGTCTCCCATGTAAGTGGTTATTCCTTCGTATATATACCCTAGCTTAGAATAATTCTCATTTCTGAAATCATAAGGGCGCATCGCAGAAGGTCGAATACTCTTCACATTCCAAACATGATACAACTCATGGGAGGATACACCTAGAAGCTCTGAGTATAGCCTTTTAAATACGTCATAAGCTGGCCCTAATGCAATTACTGTGCTATTCAGATGTTCAACACCGTGGTATGCCTTAAATGGAGGAGTATGGATTAAAAAATGAAATTCTTTTGAAGGGAACTCACCAAAATCCTCAATTTGCCTGGCTGTAAACCTTTCGAAGTCATGGATTAATTTATCCCAGGGGACATCTTTAAGCTCATTAAACCAAATATTGAATAAAATTCCTTTAACCCGATAGCTTTTTTTCAAAAGTGAATCAGAGCATATAAAGGGTGAATCAAATAATTCATCAAATGAATTTGCTGTGAGTTTTTTTCCGAAAACCTTCAGGCTAGTCGCAATATTCCATTCTTCGTGAATATCCAAGTCAATTTCTATTAAATGGTCGAGGGATTCATTTGTGTAGATGAAACAATTCACAGGATTGACATAAAGTAAGTCATCACTAACGTAGGTTGAACCAGCATTTAGCTCGTTGCTATAATATTGATATTTTACGCTAAGGGATTTTGATTTACCAGCATCTATTAACCAGGAGTCCTTTGAGTTTTTAACAAAGGGGACTAGCTGATTTTTTTCATTAAATACTTTTAAACCGCGTATGTTTTTTGCAAAATTAGCGATCTCATACCTTCCAGGTCTCCATGAAGGAAGGCATATTTCAATTTGTTCCTGGTTTACATCAAAATTGCAGTCTATATGCAGATATTGCTCATGAGGCTTTGGAATAGATAAATGAAAATTCATACCTGTATTCTTCTTCATTTTAGACATACATCTCTTCTCTCAAATTCATAACTTTTGAATCTTTAAGATAATCGTCATAAGTCATCATTTTATCGATTGTCCCAGTTGGGGTGATTTCAACAATTCTCGTAGCAACAGTATTCATAAGTTCATGGTCATGCGAGGTAAACAATAGCGTTCCTCTGTATTCTGCCATTGCATTGTTTAAGGCGGTTATCGATTCAAGATCCAAATGGTTGGTGGGCTCATCCATCAAAATCAAATTTCCTTTAGCTAGCATCATTTTTGAGAGCATACATCGAACCTTTTCTCCTCCCGATAAAACAGTTGCTGATTTCATCGCTTCTTCTCCGGTGAATAGCATTCGTCCTAAAAATGTTCTTAAATAAACGTCTTCCTTTTCTTCATCAGTTTCTGCGAATTGTCTAAGCCAATCAATAAGAGACTCTTTAGATTCGAAGTAACTTGAGTTATCATTCGGTAAGTATGCGCTTTTAATAGTGGTGCCAAAAGTGAATTCTCCAGCATCTGGTGATAATGTACCATTTAAAATTTCAAAAAAGCTGGTCAGTGCCATTGAATTTTTTGAAACAAAAGCAATTCGGTCTCCTTTATTTACAATTAAATTGATGTCCTTGAACAAAACCCCATCTGCAGAGCTTTTGCTTAATCCAGAAATTGAAAGGATTTGATTTCCTGCGTCTCTTTCTTGATGGAAAGTAATGCCCGGATATTTTCTTGAAGACGGTTTTATTTCTTCTAAATCAAGGTTGTCTAGCATTTTTCTTCTGCTTGTCGCTTGTTTAGATTTGGCGGCATTGGCGGCAAATCTCGAAATAAATTCCATGAGCTCTTTTTTCTTTTCTTCTGCCTTTTTATTCTTATCTGCACGTTGTCTTAAAGCAAGTTGTGAGGATTGATACCAAAATGAATAATTCCCAGTAAAAAGATTGATTTTAGAAAAGTCAATATCACAAACATGCGTACATACTGTATCTAAAAAATGTCTGTCGTGAGAAACGACAATAACCGTATTTTTAAATTCGAACAGAAATTCTTCTAGCCAAGCAATTGTTCTTATATCAAGATCATTGGTTGGTTCATCTAATATGAGTACATCCGGATTGCCAAAAAGAGCTTGAGCCAATAAAACCCTTACCTTAAGGTCGCTTGCAAGCTCCTCCATAAGAAGGTAGTGTTTGCTTTCATCGATTCCTAAATTACTGAGTAGGGCGGCGGCATCCGTTTCCGCGTTCCAACCCTCAAGATCTGCAAATTCTGCCTCAAGCTCACCTGTGCGCATTCCGTCCGCTTCACTAAAATCGGGTTTGGCATATATGGCGTCTTTTTCAACCATTATTTCATATAAGCGCTTGTGACCCATAATTACTGTTTGAAGAACGGTTTCTTTATCAAATTCGAAATGGTTCTGCTTCAGCACGGCCATTCGTTTGCCTGGCTCAAGATTCACTAGTCCGGTTGTTGGATCTTGATCTCCTGTTAGAATTTTGAGGAAAGTAGATTTACCAGCACCATTGGCACCAATGACACCATAACAATTTCCATTTACAAATTTTAAATTCACATCATCAAAAAGGACTCGTTTTCCGAATTGGAGCGAAAGATTCTGTACACTTAGCATTGAAAGTTTTTTTTGCAAAGGTACGTATTTCTCTTATTCCTTTGAACAGGTATATATGAATGCCGGAGGTATGTTCAGAAGACATGACTTTATCTTCACTGATGAAAACACCTTTTCTAGCATTTTTTGGGATTGCAATGTATATTGGAATTGAACGTATTTTCCACTTTTGGATAGCGAGTCGCTCGCAGAGAGGACGATTCTGTTTCTGAGAAATGAAGGCAAAACGGCCAAGGGTAAGGAGGAGATAATTACATCTGCCTCATATAATTTTAGTTGCTTTAAATAAAGAGATAAATTTGTGGCGGATCCATTAATTAATGTCAATCTTGGGTCATTAAATCGTTGCTTAAGATTGTCGTAAAAGGCTTTATTAATCTCGATAACGATTAGCTTTGACTTAGGGCCGATCAATTCAAGTAATTTTTTGGTAAAAACCCCTGTCCCTGGACCAAATTCAACAACAACATTCGCTTCAGATAGGGAAAGGTTACCCATCATTTTTTTTGTGAGATATTTGGAGCTCGGTGCAATAGCTCCCACTTGATTATTTTTATTTAAAAATTCTTTAAGAAATGAGGAGCTTTTCAAGTGTTTAGTTCATATTAAATTTTCCATCTCTCACCACACCGATGACCTTACCTTTAAGTTTTGATAAATCAAAAGGCGAGTATTTCTTATCCTTGCTTGAAAGGGTACTCGCATCGAAATTTTCATTGGGGTCAAATATAGTAATATCTGCAACGCTATTTTTTTCAATTGGACGCGTTGTGATTCCAATAATATTTGCGGGTCTATCAGACAAAATAGAAATCAGCTCATTTAATTTCAGTTGGGTATTGGTATTCATTGCGGAAAAAAGAGTTTGTACATGTGGTGCACCGAATGTGGCATTTTCGAAATCCACTTCTTTTTCATCCTCATCCGTAGGTCTATGATTAGATACAACACAGTCGATAGCTCCTTCAGACAGCGATTTGACAAGAGACTTTGTGTCTTTTTTGTTTCTCAATGGAGGTAATGTTTTAAACCTCGTATTAAATTCTAACACTTCGGATTCGTCAAAGCACAAGTTCATTACATGCGCTTCGGCAGTAACACTCAGCCCCTTTTTCTTTGCTTTTGCAATCAATGTAGCCCCATGCTGCGTGGATACTCCGCTGATATGTAGGCTACCTCCGCTGTACTCTAATACTCTAAGATGTCTCTCAATTTCGATGATTTCTGAAATAATCGGATCACCTTTGAGTCCTGTTTTGAGCGAAGCTTCACCTTCGTTTACTTGGATGTTTTTGGAAAGTGATGAATTCCCCAAGCTAACTACTATTTTTCCTTCAAAATTTTGCGCATACATTAGCGCATTACTTAGTACCGCGGCGTCAGTGGATAAACGGTCATCTGTAAAAAGAGCTGCACCAGCTATTTGCATGTCATATAGTTCTGCCAATTCTTTGCCTTCCATTTGCTTAGATAAACATCCCATAGGAATTACACCAGTCAAATTTTTTGCAGCCTTGCGATATAATGAATCAATGGAAATCCTTTGATCCATCACAGGTGTAGTAGATGGGAGCACACCGACTCGAGTAAACCCTCCTTTAGCTGCTTTTTCTAGACCTGATTCCAAGGTTTCCTTGTACTCCTGTCCGGGGTCGCAAAAATGTGCTTTTAGGTCGATCCAACCCTTCGAAACGTGTAGGTCTGAGGATTGAATAATTGTATATTTTTTGTCTTCTTTTATTTGATCCTTTATTTCAACAATTTGACCTTTTTCGATAAGAATGTCTTTTTGTTCATTGTTAAAACTAGAGGATGGATCTATGATTTTAGCCTGCTTTAGTAGTATTTTCATGACTTGTTTTTCCAGAATTTAGCAATTAAAATTTCGCAAAATATTGCCATAATCGTAATAAAGATACAAATACGCCAATACTCTTCAGTGTGATTTAATTTTATTTTCGCAACATCAGTTTTTTCATTAAATAGCTGACTATTTAGGTTTTTAATCCCCTTTGCTGCAAGCTTTGTCGTCATTTCTTCTGTGGTGATTAGCTTAACAGAAGATTCTTTGCGATTAAAGTTGAGCGCCAGCATTTTTAGGGTATCCCTTTGTTTTAGAGCAAAATTCCCTTGACTTAAGTATTCCATTGCTTCTATTCCTGATATATCGATGTAGTTGTAAGCATCCTTTTGAATGGTTTTTGGAATAAAATCTGTTTTATTATTTTGAAGTTTTACTGGTCCATCATTCAAAGGATCAGTCTCGAAGGAGATTAGCTTATCCTGCCCAATAAAATGATAGGGGATATTTTCACTCCCGGCCATTTCCGCAATTCTTATACATAGAACGGGGAAAAGTGTGTTTTGTACAATGTCTGAACAGTTTTCTTTCAAAGAAGAATAGAGTGCAAATGATTGTTGATCAAGTGACCTGTAGAGCACAGGGCTTCCATCTCTAAGCCGAAGCAGAGCTATTGCTGAGGTATTGTTTGAATTTGTTTTGTGGATAAAACGGAAATTAGGTAAGTTCAAGCTCGTCTGCTCGTTTTTTTCGAAAACACCTTCAAAGGTTGGGTCTCGTAATTCAATCGAATTGGCTTTAAGAGTTATTTTTTCCGAAGCTTTTACCTCGGGAAGTTCTAATTCGAAGAATAACTGATTCAGTGCCCGAATTTCTATGTCATCAGAGGGTAGAATCAATATATTACCCCCATTTCGTTTGAATTTAAGTAGATCAGCGCTGAGTCCTGTAGAAATGGTTGATATACCATTTAGGATAATTAGCCTCTTATTGTAAAAGGAAGATTGATTGACTTTGGTTATTGGAGTTTCTGTAACGTCAAAATAAGACTCGGTTCCGTAGGCTTTCGCTACACGTTCATTTGCGTCTTTTCCGTTAATAATTAAAATTTCCCGCTTTTCGGTGGTTTGATAGCTGAAAAAGAATTCATCATCCCAATACATCATTTGATCGCGCAGTTCGATTTTTCCTTTGGAAATCCCTTCGGGTTGAACTGGTATATTCACAGAGTTGACTGAATTGCTGCTTCCGTTGACATTCATAAAGATGTCTTTTGAAAAGTCATTGACAGTTAAGGTAAGTTCCAAGTTGACAATGTCCTCAGGGCTATCATTATTTAGTCTGAAGAAAACTTCATTCTCTTCTGATGCTCGATGCGTTTTCTTTTTGAACCAGAGAGAATCAATGTAACAGTTTTCTGCTTTTTGAGGTTTGAACTGCCATAGGTTTATATTGGAAATGCTATCTGCTTTGATTGCATCTAGTTTGAAGAATTCGCTTTGAAAGTCGCTCAAAAATAACAGCTCATAGCGTTTGGCTTTTTGGTCTCGCTTGTCTATTTTTTGCTTCGTTTCCTGCGCCCAGTTGAAGATTGAGTTGAAATCCCTCTGGATTGGGACGTATTTGATGAGGTCGATTTCTTCAAGTGCACTTTTGGCATCTACGACGCGCTGTTGAACGGCACTAAGCGCATTTGTACTAATAATGTAACGTTGATTATTTGGGTATGAATTGATGAGCTGTTTAGCAGTCTCTTTGGATTCAGAAAGAAGCTCGCCTTCGGTTCCTTTTGCGGACATCGAAAAAGAGTTGTCTATGAAGATGCTTATTATCGTTTCTTGAGCCTTTAATAATCCGTTGGGCGGGATTTTGTAAGGCTGAGAAAAAGCAAAAACCAGGAACGTAATCGCAATAATTCTACAAATTAAAATAAGTAAGTTTTGCAGTTTTTTTACCGCTTTTTTTTCTTTCTGAAAGCGTTGCATAAAACGCAGAGAAGAAAAGTAAATTTTTTTATGCCTTCTGAAGTGAAAAAGATGAATCAGAATTGGAAGAGCGAGTAGGAGTAAGAACCAAATCGTATTGGGGTACAAAAAATTCATCGGCTACAAAAGTAGTGAAAGTTCATTGGTGG
>CAJXCU010000025.1 GCA_913051935.1 uncultured Flavobacteriales bacterium | reverse complement strand
TATGACGGTTTATCATCTTGCTCAACAATTTCTTTTGAAGGGTTTGACGAATTCATATCATCTTGCGCATGAATCGAAAGACATGAAAAGATTAAAACGATTGATCGTAAGTAAGAATGTAATTTCATTTTTGTTTGTTTTTGTTTGCTTTTGTAAACACGTTCAAATATACATACTCTGCACATAACAAAGTTTAGGCCAAATAAAAAAGCAGTGCATTGAGGTAAAGCACTGCTCTGTTTTATAACTTCAAACTCTACATCTGAATTAAGAGCCTAAACATAAAGTTACGCCCTGCTTGAGGATAATAGAAATTCTCTACTGTTCTCTGTCCTCCGGCAATATAACCCCAAGTATATCCATTGTTTTGGTACTTGGCATCCAAAATATTATTGCACTGAACCCCTAAAGTAATTGACTTAAAAATAAGGTCTTCAATGGTATAATTAAGACTTACATTGGAATACGTAAAGGCATCAATTTTTCGATCCTGATTTGACGTATTGTCTAAGAATTGATCACCCACATATTTGGTCATCCAGTTTAATGCAAGGCCATCAAAAGGTCTGTAAGTAAAACCGACATTACCAATCACGTTAGGTGAAAACGCCATATCAGTATCAGTATGGCCGATAACATCTTGAATCATATTTCCATTCTCGTCATAATTATCATAATTATCAACGTATTCTGTGAAAGAAGCAATCTTATTTTCACTATACGTAAATCCTGCATGGACATCTAACTCATCGAATGGTCGTACAATTGCTGCTAGCTCAATTCCGAGTCTGTAGCTTTCGTCGACATTGATTCTTGTGTAAGCACCCACGTCATTTACTTTACCTGTATTAATCAGTTGGTTTTCGTAATTCATAAAATATATATTGGTGCGCACTTGAAGCTTGGCAGCCTCAAAAGAGTGGCCTAGCTCTAAATCCGTTAAAGTCTCATGCTCTGGACGGCTTTGCATGGAACTTTCTCTGAAATCCTTTCGAACAGGCTCTCTGTTTCCAATTCCAGCACTCAGAAATAATCTATTGTTTGCATCAAAAGCGAAAGAACCTCCCACTTTAGGATTGATAAAATTATAAACCTCTTTTTGGTCTAAATCAATCAGGTTTCCAGAAACATCATCAAAACCACCAAAGTTGTAATCCACAAGGCGGTACTGAACATCTGCATAGACGCTCCAATTGTTTTTAACATAATCGGCCTTGAAGTATGAGCTAAATTCTGATTTCTGGGCATTGTTGTCATAATAGCGGTCATAAATCTCACTCTCAGATGCATATCTTGCCCAAACAAGCTCACCAAAATGAGCCCCTATGTAGGTATTACCCGCTCCACCGAGCTGAAGGCTTAAATTTGAATTTACGGTATGAGATAGCGAATATACACCACCTACAAAATCGTTATCCAACCAGCGGCGGCGAATTAAATCTGTACTTGTTACAGTATCTGCTCCAACAATTACATTACTAAGCCCATACTCCGAAAGATTTTCACCAAACTTATATTGCTCGTAATACCCTCTACCTTTTGTATAATGACCGGCAATGTTGAGTGTCGTTTTCGGTGAAAATGTATGTGTAAAATGTAGCTGATAGTTGTCCTGCTGGTAGTTGTCAACTTCATCTTGATAGGTATAATAGTTATAGGACCTTCCTGACTCCAATAAATTTGTTCGCTCTGCATCTGAAAGATAATTTCTATCTGCATAGGCATTCATCTCATTAGCATCTCCATTGATGACACTTTCAGGAGTTCCATACCAAGATTGATAAGTACGTTCTTTACCACTAAAAGCAACAGCCTTGATCAAAGATTTTTTTCCAACATAGGAACCAGATAAATAAAACGATTTAAGATTAGAGCTTGCTCTATCAATAAATCCATCACTCAATACTCTTGATAAACGGACATCCATAGCGAATTTACCACCGATTAAACCCGTACCTGCTCGAACTGAACTTTTCCAAGTATTGAAACTTCCAACAGCATTATCTATCGTACCATAGGCTTTCTCAGAAATATTATCGGTCTTGATATTGACACTGGCACCAAAAGAGGCCGCACCGTTCGTTGAAGTCCCTACACCACGTTGTACCTGAATATTGTCAACTGATCCTACCAAATCTGGCATATTCACCCACCACGTACCGTGAGATTCCGGATCGTTGACAGGGATTCCGTTGATGGTCACATTGATCCGTTCTGCATCAACTCCTCGGATTCTCATTCCAGTATATCCGATTCCCGCACCTGCATCTGATGTTGTCACAACAGAAGGCATTGTATTCAATAAAATCGGAAGGTCTTGTCCAAAGTTTTTGCCTTGCAAATCTTCTTCCTTATCAATTTGTGTAGCTGAAGAAGGAACAATTTGAGGTCTTGTTGCATCTACCTGAACAGTTTCTAAGTTTTGCACTTGCTTGAACAGCTGAACCTTTATATTACTTGTATTTCCTTTGATTGAGATTTCTTGCTCGGCGTAACCCAAAGCGCTCACAATAATCTGCTTTGAATCAGAAGCAATGTTCTCAATTTTGAACTTACCCTCGACATTACTAATGGTTCCTTTCTGCGATTGATCCACCCGGATTTTCGCAAAAGGAATTGCAGAACCATCCTCAGATTCGACAATTCCGGAAAGTGTTTTTTGCGAAAAACCTAAAAGAACGAATAAAGAAAAAGAAAGTGTTAAAAAAACTCTTGTTTTCATTTTTAAAAAATTAAACAAGAACAAGGGGCCAATTCTTATTGGTTATAAATAATTAACTAGCTCGGTCATCTTCCCTGCGCAGGCATTATCCTAATCAGGTTCAATGGGTATAATCTCAGCCTTTAGGCACCCCTTAGAGACGGCACAAAAGTAATTATTTTTTAAAACACGACGTGGAAAGCTGAATAAATTTTATTTTCATACCATGAATTGGGAAGAATCAGATGGAAAGCTTGTTAGAAATGTAAAATGCCAAGACTTTCAGGAAGCCCTGAGTTTATTAAATAAAATTGCTGTCATCGCAGAATCAATAAACCACCATCCCGATTTAAAAATCTACAGTTATAAATTTCTGAGAATTGAAATCTTCAGTCATGATTCAAATTCTATTACTTCCAAAGACCATGAACTTACCCGGAAAATCGACCATGTCTTTGCTTCAAATTAAGTAAACTCTTTTAAATTTCAGTGATTGCCCATGTTTGGGTTGGAACGAAGAAACAAAATAATTTTGTCCCAACCTTTTGACCACAAAAAAAGGGCTGGCTAACGCATAGTTAACCAACCCTTTAAAATGCTCTTTTTTATACTAAAGACCAGACATCATTGTTGTTTTTTTCTTGGTAACATTGAAACCAATGTTTATACCTGCAATACCCCCACCACCTCGAGAAGAATAAAAAATATTCACGGGTATGTTCAAGGCTCCTGACCTAAATGTTCTTCCAAAAGCCATCACAAACATGAAAGCTCCTTTTACATCCGCACGATCATCAAGGGTTTCTTCCATTGTATTCATTATGTCTAAATAATCTGGATTATTCATGTGCGAGTTATATGACTCTCCAGAATTCGGATTAAACTCCCCTTCCCAATAGTCTTGGTATTCACGTTGGGTCTGATAATCACCATCCACGAATCTACCCATGGATGTTTTCGTTAATGTAAAACCAGGACCGAAGGCAAATTCCCATGCCGAATCACCAAATCTAAAACCATTTAAAATGGATAATGTTGGTATAAATTTTCCTTGCTCCAATCCATTCACATTTAAGATGAACTCAGCAAGCGCAGAAAAATTATCTGTGCCCACATATTGCGCCTCAAGCTGGTAACCAATCATGCTTACAGCAGGGAAGATATCTAATCCACCCTGAGACTTGGATCGATTCGCATATTCATAAAATGCACCTGTCATAACACCAACTCCAACGCGAGGACCGGCGTTACTGACCTTACCAACATTGGCTTTTGTAATGATATCATTGTCAAACTTTAATCGGTCACTAAGCTCTTTGTTGACCGGAATATCCAACATTTCTGTAAGCAAGACCTCCACCATTCGTTGCAGCTCTTTCTCTTGATTGGTGAATTCCTTCAAACCCGATTTGTAAACTGAATTATTGGCAACATCAATCATCTTAAGGGTAATCACAATTTTATTACCAAGCAAATCAAAGCTCCCCGTCATCATGTAATTCGCACCCAGCTTTTGACCAAATTCTACAAGGCATGTTTTACTTAAACAAGACGTTTTGTAGGCCTCATTGGAATCATAGGCATCCTGCATATCGAACTTGTCATAAACCGAGTACTTATTCAGCTTTGAGAGTTCCAAGCGAATCATTTTGGCACACATTTCTGGTGTGGCATAAAGGCCTTCAACATTCGGATTGGCAACAGCAATAGATGAGTTTCCCTGTGCGACCCCCCCCCAAGTAAAGGCAAATAAACATATAATTAGTAAAGTATTTTTCATCACATATATTTTTAAATTTCTCTACAAAGGAAGATAATATATTGATATCCCCGACAAAAAAAACAATCTATTGAAGATATTTTTAAACAGCTTTAATTTATTATAATAAATTGATTTACAATAATTTAATTACTTTTAAAAAGGATATTTATATATAAAAATAATTTGATGCTTATTTATTTAAATAACCATAATTTATTTGAACTTTAACTTTCAAATTAGATTAATATCATTCTATGGACTTAATTAAAGAAATCATCTTGACACTATCTGATCCAGATAAGAAAGAATTTGAACAATTCATTTCGAGAAAACGCCCCGGTGCAATGAGAAAAGATGTCGACGTATTTCGAAAGCTTTTTTCGTTTTACAATGGAGGAAAAAAAAACGAAATCAGTCTGGTTGGTGACCAGAACTATCACGCAATTCGGAAGAGAATCGCAAAGTCACTTACAAATTTCATCATACTGAAGAAATCAATTTCCGAGCAAAAAGAAAACAAAAGGGATGGCATGATTTTAATGATTTCTTATTTCATCGAAAGAAAAAAATTTCAAGCCGCCTGGGACTTGCTAATTAAAGAGGAAAAAAATGCAGAAAAATCAGACAATATAGATTTAAATTTAAAGATACAGCGTCTTAAACTTAAAATATTACCATACTTTAATCAAGAGCTTTTCCCGGGTATAAAAGCAAAAATTCTTGATCTACAAAGCAAGCAAGCAAAGCTAGACCAATTTCAATTATATTTTATTCAAATTAAAAATGACCTGAAGCTTAAGATTGCAGAGGGAAGTGTGGAATCTCCGACACAAATAATCAAAGGCGCACTCGCCCAGTATAAGAATCTCAAGGCTGAGTATAAAAACCCAAACATTCACTTGAAGGTTATTGAAATGATTCGTGCCGAATATATTGTAAATCGAAAATTCAAGGTTTTCGCCGAGGTAGCTCAAAAATATTACCAAGAGTTTTCTGAGGAGGCATTTGACGATAACGCGCAAATCAATACCTATGCCCAAATTGAATACATTATGTCGTATACGTTCTTAAATACGAGAAACTTCAAGAAATCACTTTACCACCTCGCAAAATTAGAAGACCTCATGTCGAAAAGTGAAACAGTGAACCTGAATTACAGAGGCAAGAGAATGGCCATCTCAAGTTTTATTCAAGTCTTCGATTACAAAATTGACCAGGCGATAGAACAAACAGAATTATTCTTGGAAAATGAAAGCAACAAAATTACGATACAAGAAAATCTAAATTTATCCTTGAATCTTTCAGGTTATTATATTATTGTGGGGGATTATTCAAGAGCCATTCGGATTCTCAATTTCATGTCAGAATCTGATAAATACTATCAGAAGGAAATGGGCCGCGAGTGGCTCATAAGAAAAGAAATGATTTTAGCGATTGTTCAAACCTCTATCGGAAACACCGACTACAGCATTAAGATCATGAATGGAATTGAATCAAAACATAAGGAGATGCTCGATGTTGACCAATATGGGATGGTTAGACATTTCATTAGTACAATTAAAACGTACATCAAAAATCCACATGAGGCAGATCAAAAGATATTATCACAATTTGAAGAGAAAATTAACCTGAGAAAGGAAAGGGTTTTCAGGGACCCTAGATTAATTATATTCTATGCTTGGATGCGTTCCAGATACGCGAAAAGAGATGCTTACGAAATTTTAATGGAAGAGTACAAGCGCATTGAATAACCGACATTAAAAAAAATCAGCAATTATTTTCGCGATTTGAACAGCATTCGTAGCCGCTCCTTTTCGAAGATTGTCCGTAACAATCCACAAATTTACAGTTCTGGATTGAGACTCGTCCCGTCGAATACGGCCTACAAAAACCTCATTTTTTCCTTCAGCATGAATGGGCATTGGATAAACCTGCTTCGAGGGAACATCCATGACGACTATTCCAGGCATCGCAGATAAAACCTTTTTTAGTTCCTCAAGCTTAAACTCATGCTCAAATTCAATATTTACAGACTCTGAATGACCACCAACAATTGGAACACGAACCGCCGTTGCCGAGACATTAATTGTAGGATCTAAGATCTTTTTGGTTTCATTGGTAAGCTTCATTTCTTCTTTTGTGTAGTCATTTTCAAGAAAAACATCACACTGAGGAATACAGTTTTTATCAATAGGATAAGGATAAGCCATGTCTGACTCAATCCCTGCACGCTCATTTTGCATTTGCTTTACAGCTTTAACACCAGTTCCTGTTATAGATTGATAAGTGGACATGACAACTCTTTTGACGCGATACTTATCGTGCAAGGGTTTTAATACGAGTACTAGTTGAATGGTACTGCAATTTGGATTTGGAATGATTGTATCGCTTTTGGTGAGTGTTTGACCATTCACCTCGGGAACGATTAATTTTTTTGAAGGATCCATTCTCCATGCCGAAGAGTTATCGATGACATAAGTCCCCTGTTCTGCAAATTTAGGTGCCCATTCCAATGATACTGAACCCCCCGCAGAAAAAATAGCAATATTTGGATTTTCCGTAAGTGCTTCATGCATTTCTACAACGGAGTACTCCGATCCATTAAATTGGATTTTGGAGCCTTTTGACTTTGATGAAGCTACCGGGATGAGTGTTGTTACAGGAAGCTTCATCTCCATTAGAACTTTTAACATTACTTGACCAACCATTCCTGTTACACCAACAACTGCTACTTTCATTTCACTGTTAAATCTTTATTGAATCACAATCTGTGGGTGTAAAATTAATATATTTGAATACAATCATGATATGCATTATAAATTAGCCTTTTTCCTCTTATTATTTTGCCATTCTATCTTTGCTCAAATTGCTGAAGATTTTTCAGACGGAGACTTTACAAACAACCCTACATGGAGCGGAACAATCTCGGATTATCAGGTGAATGGAGATGAAAAGCTTCAATCTAATAATTCCGTAGCCGCCACCTCATATCTGAGTATCGAAAACAACCTCAACAACTCGGATGATAATGAATGGAGATTTTGGGTGAAGCAGGCTTTTTCACCATCCTCTGCTAACTTCGGAAGACTATATTTAACATCGGATAGTGAAGACCTTAGCAATTGTCAAAATGGTTTCTACATTCAGCTCGGAGAATCAGGCTCAGTGGATGCAATTAGACTGTTTAAGATGAGTGAAGGGAATTCTATTCTCTTGTGTGCTGGTATTGACGGACAAATCGCAACCAGCTTTGAGATTAATCTTAAAATAACTCGGGCGACAAACGGAGACTGGAAACTTTTTTGTGACCCTTCAGGAGGAACCAACTTTATTCTTCTGTCCACTGCGAATGATACTAGCCCTCTAAGTAACAATTACTCAGGCATGCTGAGCAACTATACTGTAAGTAATGCCAATAAATTTTACTACGACGATATTTATATAGGTACGGAAGAAATTGATGAAACACCACCAGTTTGTATTGATGTTTCGGTTCTTTCGGCAACTGAAATTGACCTACAGTTTAATGAGCCGTTAGAGGAGTTATCTGCACAAGAGGTATCAAACTATACAATTTCTCCTACACTTGACATTGCTGAAGCAAATCTTGATGAGATCAATACGAGTATTGTTCATTTAAATCTGGCAGAAGCTTTGTTAAATGGGGCAGCATACACGCTTAATATTGAAAATATTGAGGATTTGGAAGGGAATTCATCGCAAAGCCAAAGTTTTGATGTGAGCTATCTTGTTGGTGAAATCCCAGAACATGGAGATGTTATTATAACTGAAATTTTCCCTGACCCAAGTCCATCAGTGGGACTTCCCGCCATCGAGTTTATTGAAATATTCAATACCTCTGACAAAATATTCGACTTATCGGAATGGAAAATAGAGGATGCGTCATCAGACGGAACCATACAAGAGGGTTGGCTGTTGCCAAATAGCTATGGCGTTCTCACAGCTACAGCAAATATTGATTCTTTTCAGTCTTCATATCCAGTCACAAGTTTTCCAAGCCTTAATAACGCAGGAGACTCATTAAAGCTATACAATTCAAATGGGTTAATCCTCGACGAGGTGAACTACACTGATGAATGGTACCAAGATGAATCAAAGGCATCTGGAGGCTATACTTTGGAAAGGATCAATCTTATTGACCCCTGCTCAGATGTCCTGAATTGGAGCGCTTCTAGCGCAATAAATGGAGGGACACCAGGAAATCAAAATTCGATTTTTGACAATACGGAAGACACTGATCCTCCGCTGATCTTGAATACAATCGCTCTCGATCCCAATTATCTGCAAGTTGAATTCAATGAAGGAATCGATTCAAATTCATTAACAGACCTAATTTTCGAGGCCCAGCCAAATTTAACCATTGCCAATACATACATTGAAAGTGCATATGCAAATGGTTTGATATTTTTATTTAACGAAAACCTTACGCCGAGTCAAACCTATTCTTTCGAATTAAGCAACATAAGGGACTGCTGGCTTAACCCTGCAGTTCTGAGCGGCACATTTGCACTTCCAGAGTTGGCAGATCCAGGAGACCTTATAATCAATGAAATTCTTAGCAATCCGTTCACAGATGGAAAGGATTGGGTTGAGCTATATAACAATTCAAATAAATTCATTGATCTTTACCAATGGCAATTTGCCAACTTTAAAGACGATACGCTAGATAATTTTAAGACCATCACTTCACATTATGTGATTCCTCCAAACGAATTTGTTGTCATTGGAGAAGATCCACAATTCACTATTGAAAATTACCCAAGTAATAATCCCAACGTATTTTTACAAAATGATTTACCCTCTTATGCCAACGACTCCGCTTCCGTAGTTTTACTACAGGGTTTTGAGGTGATGGATAAGGTTTCGTATACTGAGGATTGGCATCTAAGTGTAATAGATGACCTAAATGGAGTATCGTTAGAAAGAATAGACCCCAATGGAAATTCAAATGACCCCTTTAATTGGCATTCTGCTGCACAGGATATTGGATTTGGTACCCCAGGGATTAAAAATTCGCAATTTATTGCTGCTGTCTACGCAGGAGATTTCTCTTTTACAAGTCCTACTTTTTCTCCTGATAATGACGGATTTGAGGACGTGCTGCAGGTCAATTATATGGTCGAGAAAGAGGGCTTATTAGGACAAGTTCAAATATTTGATAATATGGGAAGACCCGTAAAATATTTATTTAGAAATCAATTATTAGGCTCTTCCGGAACGTTTACTTGGGACGGGATAAACCAAGATGGGCAGAAAAGTCCAATTGGAGCATATGTCATGTTATTTGAGGCTTTTTCAACAGATGGGAGTGTATTCTTTACAAAAATAAAGGCGTTTACCCTGGCCGGTAAAATCTAAATTTACTTACATGAAAAAAACACTAACACTTTGTTTTATTTTGCTCAGCATTTCAATTTTTTGCCAGGATTACAAAACTGCATTTGGGATTAAAGGTGGGTATCCCGGTTTTGGGAGCCTTAATGCAAAACATTTTATTTCTCAAAATTCAGCATTAGAGGCTACATTCGGAGGAATGTCCAGAGAAAATTATGGAAATGGTGCTTTTGCTATCTTAGATTATGAAATTCAAAATAGTCTTGAATCCTCTTTTTCTTGGTATTACGGAGGTGGGGGTCTCTTGGGATTTACAACAAGTGACTCTGGAACAACTAAGCTTCAATTCGGAATCAATACCACGGTAGGTCTCGAATATTCATTTGAAGAGGTTCCCATCAATTGTGCCCTTAATATGGGTCCGTTAATATTTATCAGCCCCGAACCAAGGTTTAATTGGGGAGGAGGCTTGTCCATTCGCTATGCAATTAGATAAAAATAGAATTTCAACAGGATCCAAAAATTGGATACCTTACTTTTTTCATCTTTATGATAAAGGGGTGCTTTCAATTGGATTCAAATTCAAATCTGATTCATTTGGAGATATGATTCACTACATCTTCAACAAGACAGGCATTTTGTACGGTTCCGCTTTATCAAACCTTTACACGAGTCAAAAGTTTGTTTCCCATCTGACCAAAGAGGAAAAGCTAAAGTTGCTTCTATTTGAAAATTTATTCTTCGTATATCAATGCGCCGAGAAAAGGGATCAAATCGATACCCAAAAGTTTCTGAACTTATTAGAAAGCTTTTATGATCAATTTCAAAAAAAAATATCACTTTGGGATTTTGACGCTGACAAGGAAACAAGTCTGAAGATTGAAAAAATACTGAGTGAGCGTGTAAAAATAAAGTCGAATATCACCAAAGGGAATTATTGGCTAAACCAAAGTGCAAATGGACTCGTGTTCGTTGATGTTTTGCTTTTTTCAGCCTTTTTGGAGAATACGCAAATTGACCTAGTCAACAAATATGATACATTTGTTTTTAACCTATTATACTTCTTGACCAAAGCTGCATACAGCGATGGCAGAATCGAAGAAAAAGAAAAAAGACTGCTTCAATACTTACTTTCATCAAGTCATTTAAATGAAGGACATAAGCAAAAAATAGCACGATGGATTTCAGCTCCGAGTGAATTAGAGGAATTGGAACTATTCAATGGGGCTCAACTGGATTATAAATTAATATTTGAACTATGTGTTTTTGTTGCGTGTGGCACGCACACTGTGCACCCAAGTGAAGAAAGAAATTTGAAAAACATAGGAAAAGCACTAAACCTAAAAAACATTGAAATAGATGAAGCATTCTTGGTTGGAAGAACCTTTGTATTTAAGAACAAAAATGCACTTGCTATTTTAAAAGAAGAAAAATCATCCGGCGTGCTGCTCAAAGCAATACAAAAAAAGTGGCTTCTAATTCTTGGAAGAAATAAAGAAAAACTTTTCCGTGAAATTAAGGAGAGTAAAGAGCTGATGGATCTCATTGCAAAATCTGCGATACGAGATCTGAGCACAGAAGAAAAAGATCAATTCAAGGCCCAATTTTATGATATATTGAAATCGATGCCCTCCCTAGCAATATTTTTATTGCCTGGCGGCGCGATATTACTACCCATTGTCGTCAAACTATTCCCAGATATACTTCCTTCGGCATTTAAAGAAAATATAATTGACCAAAACCAAAGTGAAAAAGAATAAATATGCTCGAAATAAAAAATATCTCTGTCGACTTTGATAGGCCAATTTTAAAAAATATTCGCTTCAAGGCGAAACGAGGGCAGATAATTGGATTAGTTGGGAAATCAGGAGCTGGAAAATCGACCTTATTAAATGTAATTTCTGGTCATCTGTCACCAAAAAACGGGATGCTTTATTTAAACAGGGAAGCATTACCGAATGCCGCAACTCTGCTCATTCCGGGATTCCAAGAGATCAAGCTAGTATCTCAAGATTACAATCTTGACCCCTACCACACTGTTGAAGAAAATATTCGAGAAGCGGCAATTTCTCTTCCAGAAAATGAGAAGATAAGACGTGTAGAACAGCTCATAAAGTTACTCAAACTAGACACCATTCGAAATGTAAAGGCCAATGAGACCTCAGGCGGTGAGCAGCAAAGACTATCTATTGCTCGAGCTATTGCCCTGAAACCGGATGTACTACTTTTGGATGAACCTTTCTCAAATTTAGATGCCCACCTACGGGCAATGCTCTTTAAGTATATTTTAATGCTAAGAGAAAAGGAAAAATTAACAATAATACTCGTTTCACATGAAGGTCAAGATGTTCTTGGGCTTTCAGATGCCATCTATTTTTTAAATAAGGGAAAGCTCAGTCCCAAAAAAACACCCTTTAATGCATACTATCAACTTAAACATCTTAGCAATGCTATGCTATTAGGCATTGTGAATCAGACAAATATTAATGGTCAGAAAATAAGATTTAGGCCTGATGAGTATGAAATCACTCCAAGTGGAATACTTTCATTAACCTATACCCACACCGTATTCGTCGGTAGCCAATATCTAAATTATTATCTTGATATTGGACAGGGTACAATTATTCTTTCTAGCACCATACCCTTGACAAAAAATATAAATGTAAGCATCAATCACAAGTACATTAAAGTAAAAAAGAAAGCTGATTCATAAACTGCAAACCGGAAAATATAATCGAATGATTTAATTTTATAAATACAATTCGGTACATTTATGTAAAATGTTTCTTATGAGAGTTTCAATTAAATCAGCGCTATGCGTTTCGATTATTTTTTTCATGTATAGCTGTGCCACAAATAACAGCCTCAGAAAACCGGTCTTTAAAACAACCACCTACAAAGGGCAAACGGGGGAAAAAGAAGTAACCAAATCAAATAAAAATAGAGCTGAACGAGAAAAGGCTTTGTTCCTAGCAATGGAAAAAGCCGACGCAGCACAGAGAATTGTCGAGCAGCAAAAAGCGGAAATGGAAAAAATTGATACCACTGAAAGGGTTGAAGATATCGAGTTAGCGCTTGTAAAAATCTATGAAAGAACGGAGGACATCATAGCAGAGCTCAACAAGACATCGCCCTATTCCTTGAACGGTCATAAAAAAACACTTGAGCTCGCAGAGGAACTGAACAACCTTCTTCAAAATTATATTGAACCTTTAAAAAAGATGATTGAATCTAATAAGGAAGTAAGAAAAATAGGAGGAGATATTAGCTTCGAGGCAGGTAGCGCTAATTTAAACAAATCGGGAAGAAAAGAGATTTCTAAGCTTGTCAAGTCCATGAAGGATGACAAAATCATGTGGGACAACTATCTGATAGATCACAATACAAATATTTTTAATGACTCTGTATTCAAGCTTATGATTGTCATTAATGGTTATGCTGATGAGCAGGGTTCTAACGACGAAAATGAACGAAAAGAACAAAACAAGTTATTGTCTGAAAAACGAGCGCAAGCTGTTTCGGATGAGCTTATGAGACAATTCAAAGCACAAAAATCGAGTTCAGAAATAATTATTGATGTCGAGATCAATGGACGAGGTGAATTGCTTCCGCCTGAAATAAATGCGGCACAGGCAAAAAAGAATAGTGCTGAAAGAAGAATAAGCCGTGTAAGTATGGTACTTGGCCCGAAAATACTGCTGTATAATTAAGCGTGCTCAAAGCACATGATTCCGAGGATTGAATTATTGTCAGAAAAAAAACTTGTGGGCTGCCATGAAGAAATGAGTCTTTCAGATGATAAAACTGCCCAACTATGGCAAGATTTTGGACCAAGAATTAAAGAATTGCGCAACAGAGTTTCCGCGGACAAAATATCGCTTCAAATATTCCCACCTAAATACCATCAAAAGTTCAACCCTTCCAATGTTTTTATAAAATGGACAGCAGTTGAAGTAGGAAATTTTAATAACACCGAAAGGACTTGATACACTCATACTAAGTCAAGGGGAATACGCTGTGTTCGACTATAAAGGTCGAAGCTCAGATCAAACCATATTTGAATATATCTTTAAAAAATGGCTGCCAAATTCTAAATATTACATTGACAATCGACCTCATTTTGAGGTTTTAGGGATAAATTACAATAACTTAGACGCCTCCTCAGAGGAAGAAATTTGGATCCCAATACGCACAAATAAGATAGAATAATTTGAAAATATTGATCACAGAAATGCGGGAGGTTTTCTGAATTCAATTTTCGCATCACTGAAAATGGCTGAAGTATTTCGAATACTTACCAAAAAGCTTTTGTTCCCTCCTACTGGCGTCCAAAATATCGACAGAGCCCAGCAATGCATATTTCGGTTTAATGAGAAATTAGCATTGGATAGCATCCTATCAACAATATTAAAATTCAGATTACCAGATAAATTCCACCTTTTGGTGAAGCTGAGATCACCTCTTACACTCAGAGACTGAACAAATATAAGAGGATCGGGATTTGCTTCTGTTATATTTTGATTCGCCCGAATACTGTATATGTGTGAGAGGTTCATTTTCCATGGAATATCAAAAAATACCATATACTCTGGATGCAAAGCAAAATAATTGAAATCCGCATTCCATTGATCGTTGAGGTGTTCCGTTTCTTCTTTTATTTTTTCACGGTCTTTTTTTGGTGCTAGCACAAGTGAGGTCGAAAAATTAACGCTTAAAAACCTACCCAAACCTTGGCCATTTCTTATGGCATAATCCGATTTCGTCAAACCAGTAAGACTATCCCAAGAATATGGACTAAATGTAGCATTCATAACCACATTCAACCAGTTTTTGGGACTAATCCTCATATTCATTGTAATGTTAGATAAATTCATTGAGTCCTTTAAAAAATCATAATTCCCGGCAAATGAAAGTTGATCAACAAGCCGTACCTTTTTGAACCCTGTAACGGTATCTTTATTTGATTTGAGTTTGAGCTCAAATGTATTGTTCACAGCGAAAGAAAGAAAAGATGCTTCTGCAGAATTACCTACAGAATATAAGCTACGCTCGTAGGAAGAATAGCTTATTTCACTCTGGTTAACTCCAACATTTTCTGTCACTAAAGGGTTGATTAAGGGCACGTATCTGTAACTCAATTTAGGTGTCATAATATGCCTCATCTTGGCTTGCTTTTTACCAACAAAATCATAATAGGAATAAAGCACTGTTGTTGCGCTCAGATTTAAATTAAATTCATGAGCGAGGTCAGCAGCTGAAATTGTATCAACCATAGTTGCGTTGTTGACGGCATCGTATGATTTTTCGATTGTACGAAAATTTAACTTCGTAGCATAATTTGCACTTGGTGTTATTTTGAGCACATTTTTAAAAAGCCCTCCGGTAGTTTGAATACTCATAGATTGCTTCGCACCATACATGAACTGTTGACCAATCCTATTAAAATCTCCTTGATTCAGAAGAGAATCTGAAAAGGTGGATTTGTTTTGTCCATCAAAATTGTAAGCAAACCCAATTCTTTCAATTATCTTTTTCCACTCTTTGTTGGATCGTTTAATCAACTTCTTAAATGGAAAAATTCTAGTCATATTCGCAGTAATTATGGGACTCGTTAGAGAGATTGACTCTGACAAGGAATTTTGCCTCAACGATAGCTTCAATCCCATGTTTAATGGTTTACCCGGGAAACTTTTATTTAGGTTTATATCTGAATTAAATGAATTATTAAAATAGGTCGGATTAATGGGGTCTAAATTATTTTTAGTTTGGTTGTCAGAAATAAAGTTGACATTTGAGGAAAAGGACCAATTAGGATTTGACTTTCTTGCTTTTCGATGGGTCCAAATAATTGTCGCTTTGTTGTTGGTTTCATTTTCTGGAAAGCCAGTTCTATATTGCTGAAAACCCAATGATAAATTGCCGGTGAAGGCATATCTTTTTGCATAATCTAAATTGTTTCTTAAGCCCCAGCTGCCACGGCTATACAAATTGGCAAAAACAGTGGTCTGAAGGCGTTCGTTTATCGGAACGTAGTACCCTAGGTTTTGGAAACCAAAACCAAAAGCCGAGCTAGGTACTATTTCAGGAAAAAGAATTCCGTGAGAACGTTCTTTTTGATTTGGAATAAGTGCAAATGGCAATCCGAAAGGCGTCGGAATCCCATTAATCCATAAGTTCATTGGCCCTGTAGCGATTCGTTTTTCTGGAACAATTACACCTTTCGAAAGCTGAAAATGATAATGAGGCTGTTCTTGATCGCAGGTGGTGAGCCTGCCTTTCAGTAGGTGGATTTCTTCAGATGGGTGGCGTTTTGCAGTTCCCATCTTAAAATAAAATTCATCCTGCTGAAGGGCAAGTTCTATGATGAATCCTTTTTTAGTCGTCATATTATAACGCATTTCTTCACAACGCATTTTTTCTTGACCATCCTGAAACTCGGGATACTCTATTGGTGCGCCAGCCGAGTCCAAAATATATTTTGCCGTTACCTCATTAAGGTCAAGATCAACCTCGATATACCCGGCACGCAATGAGACGGTACCCATGTCAACCTTCGCGTCCCCGTATAAAAAGACGAGCTTGTTTTTAAGGTCACTATAAATTGAATCTCTAGCGCTGTAGGTAATAATATCATCTAAATCAGACTCATAAACAAAAACAGTATCCATAGGAACAGCTTGAGCGGTAACGCTATTACTGTAATGCATTATTAACAAAGCGAGGGGTATAAAATATAGTATGGAATGAAGTTTGCTCAATAGGAGTGCACTAAATTTGTTTGTATACAAATGGATAGGACAAAATTACCAATTTTACGAATGTATAAGGGTAACGCGATGCGAACCTTTTTATTTGTGCTGCTTGCATTTTCTGGAGGTAATGTCTTCTTTGGTCAAAAGTCTATCGAAACAGTTGTCATTGATGCCGGACATGGAGGCAAAGATCCAGGTTGCCATGGTAA
The DNA here is from genome assembly GCA_913051935.1 of uncultured Flavobacteriales bacterium. Classification (GTDB taxonomy): domain Bacteria; phylum Bacteroidota; class Bacteroidia; order Flavobacteriales_D; family Crocinitomicaceae; genus UBA952. The sequence goes on along the minus strand of CAJXCU010000025.1, from coordinate 15,912 downwards.
ATTCTCAAAAGAAAAACACGTTTGTCTGTCGATGGCACTGAAACTAGGTGCGCTTATAGAAAAAAAATACCCCGAACTAAAAGTAATTTACACCCGTGACACTGATGTTTTTGTTGAACTTGGTGAACGTGCAAATATTGCCAATAGAGCAAAAGCGGATTTATTTATATGCATCCATGCAAATGCTGCATCACCTGCAGCTTATGGCACAGAAACCTATGTATTGGGATTACACCGTTCTGAATCACAACAAAAGGTAGCTTCTCGCGAAAACTCCATCATTGAGCTCGAGGAAGACGGTGGTGCACAATATAAAAATTTCGATTTATCGCCAGATGCAATTATTGCGAAACGATTACAATTATCCGTTTTTCTTGACCATGCAATTATGTTTGCACAATATCTTCAGGCAGAATTTAAAAAACTGGGACGACGCGACCGAGGAGTAAAACAAGCAGGATTCATGGTACTCTATAAAACAACCATGCCCAGCGTTTTGATTGAGACAGGATTTTTAACAAACCCAAATGAGGAAATTTTCATTGGCAAAGAGGCTGGACAAAATAAAATGGCAAATGCAATGCTTGACGCATTTGAAAAATACAAACGTAACATCGAAGGGAAAGATATTTCAACCCCGACAAAATCTGAAAACATTAGCGAAGAAAAATCTGTAGAAAAAGTTCAAGAAAAAAATAAAATAAAAGAAGAGCCCCAAAACTCGGCGTTTGTAAATAAAGTAAACGAAGCTGCTAAAATGAATACAGGCCTCAACTTCAGAGTTCAAATTTTAAGTCTAAATGCAAAAATAGACTCTGATTCCCCTCGTCTAAAAGGAGAAAGAGAAACCTTTGAATATCAACAAGGGGGACTCTATAAATATTGTAGCAAGGGCTTTGGAGAGGATTTAAAGTCTGCTGTAAAATATAAGGTTCAAATGCGCGAAAAAGGCTTTCAAGGAGCTTTTGTGGTCGCTTTCTTAGACGGAGAACGTATTGGTATAGAAAAAGCCATTAATTTAGTAGAAAAATAAAGTTTGAAATTTCAAAAAGAAATAAAGGCAGGTTTGGTAGCGATCTTCGCTATTTTAATCTTAGTATTTGGTATTAATTTCCTAAAAGGCTACAGCTTTTTTGGGGGTGATGATGTTTACCATGCTTATTTTGAAAACTCGAATCAGTTAATGGTATCGAGCGATGTAATTCTGAATGGAGTAGTTATAGGAAAAGTGGTAGATGTTTCTATTTTCCCGAATAACGAGCCTAATCGCAGGGTAAAAATAACCTTTAATGTTCAGAATAGTACGGTTTCTATAACAAAAGGAAGTACTGTTGAGATTGGCTCTCCTGATTTTTTCACCAAGGGATTAATTCTTAAAACAAATCCTTCAAATAAAAATGAATACAAAAAAGGAGCTGAAATTCCAGGTATAAAATCTAGCCTTGATATCGCATATCAGGTCAAAGAGTATGCAGACCCGATTACGCAAAAGCTTCAAAGTATGATGATTTCAGTGGACAACATGGTCAACTCGCTCTCTGCTTTTTGGGATTCAACAGCGACCTCTGAAATCGAAGGAAGCTTTAATCGAGTAAAAACAACGATTGATAAATTGGGTAATGCGGCTGCAGAAATTGAATTATTCGTTGCTGAAGAGCGACTGCAATTCTCTCGAATTATGTCAAACGTAGAAAGTATTACAGTGAACCTAAAAAAGAGTAATTCCGCCGTTACCGAGATCATTGGAAATACAAAGAAAATATCTGATGATTTGGTTTCTGCAGATTTTAAAAGTATCGTTTTGGATGCAAATACATCTATCCAAAAAATAAATGCTGTCCTCGAGGAAGTTGAAAACGGCACAGGAACAATGAGTAAGCTACTACATGATGAAGGATTATACAACGAACTTATAGAATCGAATAAAAAGCTTCAAGACCTAGTGGAAGACCTTACACTCCACCCTGAAAGATATGTCCATTTCTCTCTGTTAGGGGCAAAAACGAAAGGTACAACCCTTAGTCCCAAGGAAGAGAGGAAGCTAAGAAAAGTTTTAGACAGCATTCAAGATTAATGTTTAGCTATAGATACTACACCTAAACTGTTGATATATCCTTTTATTTTCCCATTTTGATTGCGTAACTATAATTATATTTAATCAATAATTATTCTAAATAATACCTTGTCTTGATTTTTGACAATACTATGCGTGCATAATATAATAAGTTTAGTTATATTTGATATATATAAAGATGAAATGAACATAAGTATTCTTTTTTTCTGCATTATCGCATCCCTCGGGGTGGCCTTTTTCTCCTATAACATTTGGAAAATAAGATACAATATAAATCTTGGACTTGCCCTTGAACGTAAGGATCAAAAAAGGAAAAGACTAAAGACCATGATACTGGTTGCTTTTGGTCAAAAAAAGATGTTTTCTCGACCGATCCCAGCAATACTACATTTGTGTCTATACGTCGCTTTCGTAATTACGCAAGTGGAACTACTAGAGATTTTTGCTGACGGAATTTTGAATGAGCACCGCCTGTTTAAGTCCTCTCTGGGTGGCTTTTACACATTTACAATAAGCTTTATCGAAATACTATCTGTATTGGCATTTATTGCAACAATTGCGTTTCTTGCGAGAAGGAACTTACTTAAACTTCCAAGGCTCAATATGAAAGAAATGATTGGTTGGCCTACAAAAGATGCAAACCTGATTCTCATTTTCGAACTAATTCTTTTGGTTTGCATTTTTACAATGAATGGAACGGATGAGGTATTGTTTCAAAGAGGCGCCTCACATTTTAGTGAAGGAACAACTGGTAGTTTTGGATTTAGCGTCTCATCACTTATCGGCCCCCTATTGTTTGATGGATTCAGCACCCACGCACTGCACATTGCTGAAAGAATTGGTTGGTGGGGTCACCTATTTATGGTTTTGGGATTTTTAAACTATCTGCCTTACTCCAAGCATTTTCACATTTTGTTAGCATTTCCGAATACCTACTATTCCAACCTCGATAAAAAAGGAAAGTTCACGAATATGGATAGTGTTACTAGCGAAGTAAAGTTAATGATGGATCCTACAGCAGATCCTTATGCAGCTCCGGACCCAAATGCCCCTCCTCCATCAAGATTTGGGGCGAAAGATGTGACTGATTTAACGTGGAAAAACTTAATGGATGCATACACATGCACAGAGTGCGGCCGATGCACCTCATCATGTCCCGCAAACATAACAGGTAAACTTCTTTCGCCGAGAAAAATAATGATGGATACAAGGGATCGTCTTGTAGAGATAGGTGAAAATAAAAGAAAAAACGGAAAAGATTTTGACGATGGTAAATCTTTACTTGGCGACTATATTTCTGAAGAGGAACTTTGGGCCTGTACTTCATGTAATGCCTGCGTAGATGAGTGTCCCGTCAATATTGATCCATTATCTATTATCGTTGACTTAAGAAGATTCTTGGTAATGGAAGAATCAAAAGTTCCGAGCGAATTAACAGGAATGCTCACCAATATTGAAAATAATGGTGCGCCTTGGCAATTTTCACAAAATGACAGATTAAATTGGGCGAATGAAGAATAAGAACGAAAGGTTTAAATTAATTGATGCAAAAGAAGATGGGAAATCAATTTCACCTGTACTACCACAAGAAGTAAAGAACTACATGATTGATATTGATGGAACGATATGTGATGACATCCCAAACGAAGAACCTGAAAGAATGGCAACTGCAGAACTATTCGATGATGCCTTAGAGACCATAAGTACCTGGTTCGAACAAGGCCATATCATTACTTTTTTTACCTCCCGAGTGGAGGAACATCGTGAGGTTACTGAACAGTGGCTCAAGAATAATGGTTTCAATTACCATGGCCTTCTTATGGGAAAACCGAGAGGTGGAAATTATCATTGGATAGATAACCATATTGTAAGGGCGACGAGATATACAGGAAAGTTTACCAATCTTGTTGAAAAAAGCGCAAACATACAAGTGTTCAAAGAATAAAATATTCGTATGCAAGTACCTACGATGGCAGACATGATGGCTAAAGGCGAAAACCCTGATATTTTATTTTGGGTAGGCTGCTCTGGTAGTTTTGATGACCGTGCGAAAAAGATAACGAAGGCCTTGGTAAAAATATTGAACAATTGCCAAGTTTCCTTTGCTGTCCTAGGAAGTGAAGAAAGTTGCACTGGTGACCCGGCCAAACGTGCAGGAAATGAATTCACCTACCAAATGCAAGCCATGATGAATATAGAGGTACTAAATGCATATGAAATAAAGAAAATCGTTACCGCATGCCCACACTGTTTTAACACACTCAAGAATGAATATCCAGAGTTAGGTGGAGATTATGAGGTTATTCACCATACCCAAATGATTCAGGACCTTATCAATCGAGGCAAATTGGGTCTTGAAGAATCTGGTTCATTTAAAGGTAAAAAAATCACTTTTCACGACCCATGCTATCTGGGAAGAGCAAATGATGTATACGAGGCACCCCGTCAGCTCATTGAAAAACTAGATGCGGAACTTGTAGAGATGAAAAGATGCAGAACAAAGGGTTTATGTTGTGGGGCCGGTGGGGCTCAAATGTTCAAAGAGGCAGAAAAAGGCAACAAAGAAATCAACATTGAAAGAACCGAGGATGCCATTGAAACTGCTGCAGAAGTGATTGCAACAGGATGCCCTTTTTGTAATACGATGATGACAGATGGAATAAAAAATGCAGAGAAAGAGGGAACAGTGAAAGTTTTAGATATCGCTGAATTAATTGCCAATGCAGCAGAACTTTAAATCCTTATTCCCAGAAATGCCGGGAGAGAGTCGGGTTTGGACCTACCTCTGTGGTAGGCGCCTAAGCAACGAGGAGTCCGCTCTTATCGTGGATGAAATCAAAAAATTCACAAGCGCTTGGAAGGCACATCAAAAGCCGTTATCAGCAAAAGGGCAGCTCTTGTTCAACCAATATATTGTTCTGGTTGTTGATGAATCAATTGAACCCATTTCTGGCTGTTCGATCGATTCTTCGGTGCATTTTATAAAAGCCATTGAAAAACATTTGGCGGTTGACTTCTTTAATCGGCTCAATGTTCTTGTTCTTAATGGGGAAACCCCAAAGCTGATTTCATATCATGACATAGATGATTTTAAGGGGGATTTCGTTTTCAATCCAAGAATCGAAAGGTTACATGAGTTAAGAGACAAATGGCTTGTTGAAATTCAATCGCCACCCTATTTCTAATATGAATTGGATGCACCACCTATTTTCTCAATAGGATGCCATGTTGTTTTAAGCTCTTGAAAGTCCGTGATAAATTGAATTCCTTGTTCTTGCATCAGACTAAAATCATTGGAATAAACACGTACACGCTTCAAGTTATCAACGGAAGCCAATTGAACTTTAGTAATGTATTTGTTACGTCCATCCGTACTTATTCCATTCACATCCATGTGAGAAGATAAGGGCGACCATAATTCATCCATATGACCTGTTAGAATATTTACAACTCCTCCAGGAACATCGGATGAATTGAGTACCTCAGCCAATGTCACTGCGCACAGAGGTTTGTCTTCAGAGGCAATAATTACGCATGAATTACCTCCTGCAATAACAGGCATAAGCATCGAAACTAAGCCCAATAGACCAGAAGACTTTACTGCCATAATCCCGATTACACCCATGGGTTCGTAGCTTGAAAAATTAAAATGAGAGGAACTCACAGGGTTTACAGAGCTAGCTACTTGATTGAATTTATCACACCAACCGGCATAGTAAACAATTCTATCTATGGAATTATCCACCTCTGTTTGTGCTTCTTTTTTAGTATAATCCTCAAGCATTAATTCTTCCACAAATTGAGCTCTTCTTCCTTCCAGCATTTCAGCGATTCTATATAACACTTGTCCTCGGTTAAAGGCCGCTCTCTCCTGCCAAGAGCCTTGTGCCTTTCTGGCAGCTTGAACCGCATTTCTAACGTCCTTCCTTGAGCTTAGGCATACATTTGCAATAGGCTTTTCAGCTTTATTTAGGACTTTATAAAATCTTCCTGATTCAGTTCTAGGAAACTTTCCACCGATATATATTTTATACGTTTTCAAAACTTCTACACGTTTCATATCCATTTTTATTTAAGATAGGCTCCCAAGCCATGTAAACCGCCTTCCCTGCCAAAACCACTTTCCTTATACCCCCCAAAAGGAGATGAAGGATCAAACTTATTATAGGTATTCGCCCAGACAACTCCCGCTTTTAGCTTGGAAGTGAGGTTAAAAATTTTGGACCCTTTGTCTGTCCATACGCCCGCAGCCAATCCGTATGGTGAGTTGTTTGCTTTCTGAATCACCTCATCAACAGTTCTGAAGGTTTGAATCGTCAATACAGGGCCAAAAATTTCCTCTTGAGCCAGAATACTGGACTGTGCGACATTTACAAAAAGCGTGGGGCGGCAATAATAACCCTGAACAGGTAAAGCACAATCAGTTTGAAAAAATTCAGATCCCTCCTTAATTCCAATATCAATATACCTCTGAATAATTTTGAGCTGCTCCTTTGAATTTATTGCACCTATATCAGTATTCTTATCAAGCGGGTTTCCAACCTGAAGTGATTGCATTCTATGTTTTAGTTTTCGAATCACCTTCTCCGCAATATTTTCCTGAACAAACAATCGTGAGCCCGCGCAACATACATGTCCTTGATTAAAAAATATCCCATTAATAATTCCTTCAACAGCCTGGTCGATAGGAGCATCATCGAAAATTATATTCGCAGACTTTCCACCCAACTCAAGTGTCGCCTTCTTATTCGAGCCGGCAATCGTTTTTTGAATTAATTTACCCACAGCTGTCGAACCGGTGAACGCTATTTTAGAAACTTTTGGATGCGCAACAAGCGCAGCGCCTGTATCGCCAAAACCAGTTACAATATTTACGACTCCGGAAGGAATACCAGATGCCTCAATAATTTCTGCCAATTTCAATGCGGTCAAAGAGGTTGTCTCTGCTGGTTTCAAAACAACTGTATTTCCAGTTGCCAAAGCTGGCGCAATTTTCCATGCGGCCATAAGTAAAGGGAAATTCCATGGTATAATTTGTCCTGCAACACCAAGAGGTTTTTTTTGCTGGTTGGGAAATGCATATTCCAATTTATCCGCCCAGCCCGCGTAATAAAAGAAATGATTACATGCCAAGGGAATATCAATATCACGTGCTTCTCTTATGGGCTTCCCAGAATCTAAGGATTCAATTACTGCCAACTCACGTGCTTGCTCTTGCATCAGCCTAGCAATTCTAAAAATGTATTTACCCCGCTCTGCAGCGCTAATTTTAGACCATAGCTTATAGGCCTTTGCTGCAGCCTGAACTGCACGGTCAACGTCATCCTCGTTGGCCTCTGAAACATCAGCGATATGTTTCTCATCATGAGGGTTAGATGAAGAAAAATATTTGTTTGATGACGGTTTGACCCATTTTCCATCAATATACAAACCATATTGTTTCCTTAAATTGATATGACTAGCACTTTCAATAGAATCTGCATACTCCCAAGCGTTATTTTTTGTACTCATATTAGTCTAGTGTAAAATAATCAGCAGATTGATAAATCCCCGACTCAGTCTTCAAAATCTGCATTAAAACATCATTGGCCAAGCTACTTGCGCCAAATCGAAACCATTTATTTGTAAGCCATTCTTCACCTAAAACCTCCTTTACCATTACTAAATTATGTAAGGCTAGCTTCGCATTCGAAATACCACCAGCTGGTTTCATACCAACCATCTTGCCCGTTTCATCATAAAAATCTCGAATAGCCTGCAGCATCGTGTAAGTTACCTGTAATGTCGCAGCGGGCTGAATTTTACCCGTAGATGTTTTGATAAAATCCGCACCCGCATAAATAGCAATATCGCTTGCGCGACGAACATTATCCAATGTTGCAAGCTCACCGGTCTCTAAAATGACTTTTAATCTAGCCGAGCCACAAACCTCTTTGATTGCGGCGATTTCATCAAAAACAAAGGTATGTTCTCCCGCCAAAAACTTTCCTCTTGAAATCACCATATCTATTTCATCGGCACCATGTTCAACAGCATATTTGGTATCAGCAATCTTTACGTCTAATGGAGCCTGACCTGAAGGAAAAGCAGTAGAAACAGAGGCTACTTTAATACCATACTTTCCAACAATAGACTTTGCTAAACCAACCATAGAGGGATATACGCACACTGCTGCAACTACTGGTAAACCGGGGTGCCCATTGTGCAAATGAGCGGCCTTAAAACACATTTGTCTGACCTTGCCCTCGGTATCTTTACCCTCAAGTGTGGTTAAATCAATCATACTTAGGACCATTTTCAGGCCCTGCATTTTTGCAGTCGTTTTAATACTTCTAGATTGAAATCTCTTCACACGTTCTTCTACACCTACCTTGTCTATAGATGGAGACGGCGGAACTTCATTGAAACGGTATTTAGCAGTCATAAATTCTGTTCTGAACAAAGATAAGTAAAAGAAATAGTATCATTTTTTAATTATTCTCGTACAATATTAAGATTTTAGAATTCTTAATAAGGAATCTCCATGAAATCTAAGTACCTTTAATCACGGAAAATAATGAGTATAATGCGATTTTTTATCTTTTTAGTAATGGTTTTCTTTGGTCTTTTTTCGAGCCAAAAAGTTCAGGCCCAAAAACCCAATCATAAGAGACACATCATCAAATTTGATCTTGCCCCGGTATTTGTGGGAGAATTTATGCCCTACTATGAATATGTATTCAAAAAAAAAATAAGTGCTGAAATAGGTTTAGGGTTCGTTACAGATAATTACCTGATGAATTTTGTTCAAGAGTCAAATAACGGACAAACGAGAATTCAAAAAATGGGACCTGCATTTTCAGTAGCAGCGCGCTACTATCCGTACATAGTCGGAGACCTTATATACTGTACAGCAGCATTGAAATATAGGAGATATCGAGAAGCTTATCAGCAGTTCGCTGCAAATGGAACTCTTGAGGAGAACATTGAGTACAACCAAAGGATTATTCCAAGATTAGGTTTGGGGTATCATAGATTCTTTGATCAACATTTTTTAATTGATCTTTCTGTCAATATAGGCTTGGGTTTTGAAAAAGAATTTAAGCAAATGATGGCTACTCCTACTTCCAATTATTTTTTACATTTCGGTATAGGTTGCAAACTGGCTTATGCTTTTTAAATACCGCAACTTTAATTAATGTCAAAAACGAAAACAGCCTTTTTTTGTCAAGATTGTGGCTATGAGAGCCCGAAATGGATGGGTAAATGTCCTTCATGCTCAAGCTGGAATTCTTTTGTGGAGGAGATCAAACAAAAGAAGGGAGGTACAGCCCCCTTTTCCCAAAACTCAACAGATGCAAGGCCAGTCGCTCTTCAGGACATTACAAAAAATGAAAAACAAAAAAGAAAACTTCAGGACGAAGAGCTAAATCGGGTTTTAGGAGGAGGTATCGTTTTAGGCGCTCTTATTCTTGTGGGAGGAGACCCCGGAATTGGAAAATCAACACTCATGCTACAGTTGGCGATCAAAGATAAACTTAAGGTCCTTTACGTTTCCGGGGAAGAAAGTGAAAGCCAAATTAAGATGCGTGCGGACAGGATAGGAATACTTAACGAAAGCTGTCACATCCTAACTGAAACAAATTTAGAGGCTATTCTTAACCATGCAAGACATGTTCAACCACAAATATTAATAATTGATTCCATTCAGACATTACACAGCAGCCAGATAGACAGTGCTGCAGGAAGTGTCTCACAAGTGCGGGAAAGCGCCGCTTCTCTTTTACGCTACGCAAAGGAATCCAATGTACCTACCTTTTTAATTGGTCACATTACCAAAGACGGTGGTATTGCAGGACCGAAGGTACTCGAGCACATGGTGGATACCGTTTTACAATTTGAAGGCGACCGCAATTATGTCTACCGTTTACTCAGAACAAGTAAAAATCGTTTTGGGTCAACGAATGAGATTGGTATTTACGAAATGTCAGGAGATGGTCTGCGTCCTGTGGAAAACCCATCTGAAATACTTGTAACGAATTCAGATACAGAGTTGAGTGGAATTGCAATTTCATCAACGATAGAAGGTGTAAGACCGTTCCTCATAGAAATACAAGCACTTGTCAGCTCAGCGGCATATGGAACACCGCAACGCAGCTCCACAGGATTTGATGCAAAAAGACTCAACATGCTACTTGCTGTTCTCGAAAAAAGATGTGGGTTTAAGCTTGGAACAAAAGATGTATTTCTAAATATCGCCGGTGGTATTAAAGTAGATGATCCAGGAGTCGATCTAGCGGTGACCATGGCGGTATTGTCTTCAAATGCAAATCTACCCATACCTACAGGTATTGCCTTTGCTGCTGAGGTTGGACTTTCCGGAGAAATTAGACCTGTAAATAGAGTCGAGCAACGCATTGCGGAAGTCGAGAAGCTCGGGTATAAAAAAATCATAATTTCTCAAAACATAAAAGGATTAAATGTCTCAAATTACAAGATAGATATTGTACAGTGCACTAAGATAGATCAGGTAGTTAAAGCTGTATTTGCCTAAACGCAATTAAAGATGGGAAAACTAATTATTGTTCCGACGCCTATTGGTAATCTTGAAGACATCACGCTTCGAGCCATTCGGCACCTCAAAGAATGCAATTTAATCTATGCGGAAGACACAAGGGTCACAAAGAGGTTGTTGTCTCATCTGAATATAGAGAATAATATTTTCGCTTTTCACGCCCATAACGAACACAAAATTTTAGATAAATGCATCGAAACCATCGAAGAAAATGAAACTACCGTTTTAGTCTCCGATGCAGGAACTCCAGGAATTTCAGACCCCGGATATTTACTAGTACGTGAGTGCATCAAACACGACATTGAAATAGAATGTCTTCCAGGACCAACAGCAATCATACCTGCACTTGTTGGCTCAGGGTTTTCTTGCGAAAGATTTCACTTTGAAGGGTTTTTACCTCACAAGAAAGGAAGAGAAACAAGAATTAAAAGTATTTCTGACCTCACCTGTACCATTATATATTATGAGTCTCCTCATCGAATTGTAAAAACGCTTAATCAATTACACAAAGTTTTGGGGGAAGACCGTAAGGCATGTGTGGTAAGAGAAATATCTAAGATTTATGAAAGCTACCACCACGGATCTTTATCTGAACTTTGCACCTTTTTTACAGCACACAAACCCAAAGGAGAACTTGTATTAATTGTAGAAGGAAGAACTTAGCGCAACGACTTCAATTGTTTTTCAACCACCTCAACTTGTTTCTTTTGCTTTTCAATCTCATTCTTTTTTACCGACTGACTTTCTAAATTTGCTTTAATCTCATTTTTATTATCAGCTATCTTTTTTTCAAAATTCACGATCTCTTTTTCAAGATTTTCTTTTCGCTTTATCAAGTCTTTATGCTGCTTTTCAAGACTATTTAGTCGTTTGTTCTCTTCACGAACAAGCTCCTCAACCCATGACTTAACAGCTTTAGAGGCGAATTCCTCAATAATTTTCGTAACCACCTTGAATTTCTCTGGATGCTCCTTGCTATTGAGATAAGCACCACCTAAGTCGAAACCGAAATGAACCGTAACAAGCTCATTTTTTGTGATGTAGCTTTTCGCATAAGCATTGAAAGGAAGCTTACCAAAGTCTTTTAGCTCCGCCATCATGGCTACATGTTCCTTTTTGGACTCTTTATACTTACCAAGGCCTTTAAAAAGCTTTTTAACTCTACCCTCAACAAAATCCTGAGAAACGTAAGGGATTTCTACAATAAGGGCATTTACATTTTGAGCGGCAGAAAAGTCTGAATTTGATTCTTTCACTCTTAGCTCCTGCGCGATGCAATTGACAGAAAAAAGGAGGAAAACTATAAGATAAATTGGCTTCATTTTTTTACTACTAAATTAAACTTCTTTTTGAAAAGTGAACTGAAAACATTCTTAAATTTGACAAATGCGATTCGAAGATGTTGTTGGGCAAAGTGACTTGAAAAAAAAACTTCTCAAAGAGGTTAAAAATCAAAAAATAAGCCATGCCCAAATGTTTCAAGGTGATCCTGGATTTGGAGGATTACCTCTGGCATTGGCGTTTGCTCAATATATTCTATGTGAAGACAAACAAGAAAATGATAGCTGTGGCAAATGTCCTACCTGTAGGCAGGTTCTAGAACTACAGCACCCTGATTTGCACTTTAGTTTTCCAACGATTCAATCCATTAGTAAAATTTCCAATGGCCTTCTTTCAGATTGGAGATCGCAAATTCAAGCTTTCGCCTATTTTTCTTATTTCGACTGGATAAAAAAAATCGATCCAAAGGAAGGCAAACCGATTATATCGGTTCACGAAAGCGAAGAAATTCATAAAAAACTCCGACTCAAATCCTATCAAGGAGGATATAAGATTTTAATCATGTGGTTGCCTGAAACCATGAATATGGAATGCGCCAATAAAATCCTAAAAATTCTCGAAGAGCCGCCAAAAAAGACACTCTTTCTTCTTGTATCTGCCAATGCGGATGCGTTACTAGATACGATTCGTTCTCGGTGTCAATTACTACAGCTACAGCGAATTGAGAAACAGGTCATGGAGGATCATCTAAAAAAAGCTTTTAATATAGATCAAGAAACATGTCAATCCATCACCTCTTTTTCTGAAGGAAACCTTCTTAGAGCCCATGAAATAGCGCAATCATCGGATGACGATGAAGAACTCAAAGACGCATTCATCGATATGATGCGTTCGAGCTATAAAAAGAATGTAATTGAAATGATGAATTGGTCTGATTCAATGGCCAAGAAAGGAAAAGCACGTCAAAAAATATTTTTGACCTACACGCTGCACATGCTTAGACAATGTATTGTAAAGAATTATATGGGGGAAAGACTTGTACATGTTTCAAAAGAGGAAGCTGCATTTATTGAACGGTTTGCACCATTTATCTCCGGAAATAACATTAGAGAATTCATGAGTGCATTTGATGAAGCATATTATCAGCTTGAAAGAAATGCCAATTCCAAGATTCTATTTACCTTGCTGTGCTTTCAATCAATGCGTTTCCTTCACAAGTAAAGAATCATATAAATTGTATAATTTTAGGGTTATATTATGAGCTGTAAGTCGTGTAGTAGTAGTGGTGGTGGAAAACCAAAGGGTTGCCTTACAAATGGGACCTGTAGCACAAGCGGCTGTAATAAACTTGAGGTTTATGATTGGCTAGCCAATATTGATTTACCACTAGGGCAACAGGCCTACGATGTACTTGAAGTTCGTTTTAAAAATTCAAGAAAAGATTTTTTTAGAAATGTCCAAAAATTACAAATCCAGGCAGGAGATATCGTTGTCGTAGATGCTGTATCAGGTTTTGACGTGGGTATCGTTTCAGTTGTTGGAGAGCTAGCGCGTATTCAAGTTCGTAAAAAGAAAAAAGATTTTAAACTACTGGAAGCCAGTAAAGTAATTCGTATTGCAAATCAAAAAGACATCGATCTGTGGATTAAGGCAAGATCAAAAGAAAAAGAGCTGATGTATAAGGCCAGAACACTGGCGCTAAATATTGGTCTAGAAATGAAAATTTCAGATGTTGAATATCAAGGGGACATGTCTAAAGCAATATTTTACTATACGGCCGACGGCCGTGTTGATTTTAGACAGCTGATCAAAAATATGGCAGGAGAATTTCGTATACGTATTGAAATGAAACAGATTGGCTCAAGACAAGAATCATCGCGCTTAGGTGGAATAGGTTCTTGCGGAAGAGAACTATGTTGCTCTACATGGCTCACAGATTTTAGAAGTGTCTCTACCTCAGCTGCTCGCTATCAACAGCTCTCATTAAATCCACAAAAGCTTGCGGGACAATGTGGGAAGCTCAAATGCTGCCTGAACTACGAATTAGATGCATACCTAGAAGGGCTAAAAGGTTTTCCAAGAACGGATTTACGTCTAAAAACACAAAAAGGGGAAGCCTATCATGTAAAGACAGATGTGTTTAAAGGAACAATGTGGTATGCATTTCGTGGAGAGAACGAACTATATCCGTTGACACCAATTCGCGTTAAAGAAATTATAGATTCTAACAAAAAGGGCAACAAACCCGATGATTTAAAAGATTATCAAATCAAAGAAACTGTAGTTGTTGAAGATGGATATACAAATGTAGTTGGCCAGGATAGTGTTAGTCGATTTGAAAAAAGTTTCACGAAAATGAGGCGTAAAAATCCCCTAAGAAAAACTAGGTCAAACAGGAATAAAGAATAGATGAAACGCTTTGTCACATGCGCAGTACCACTGCTCCTACTTATGCTTTTTTCTTGTGGAGAAAAGCCATATTTTATGGATACATACGCATTTGAAAATCAAAAATGGTTAGAAGATACCGCACCCGTTTTCAACGTGGAGTTCAATGGTGATACGACCTCATATGATGTGATTTTCACCTTTCGAACTTCGACCGACTATGCATTTAACAACTTGTGGTTGTATATGAGTACGTCAGGACCAATTTGTAACCAAATGAATGATAAGTCTGGGTTTTTAGGACGGAAAGCAAAAGAACTGAAAATCGCAAAAAAAAATGGAGAGTGGATTGGTCGTAAATCCGGAACATTTGTAGAAAACAAACTGTATTACATTCGAAGTAAATTCTGTAAAGGATTGTATGCCTTTAAACTAGAGCAGGGAGTAACGATGAGCGCACTTGAAGCAATACACGATGTAACTATTGAAGTTTTACCAACAAGCTGGGAAAAATGAGGTTTCGAAAGTTATCACACGTAGAGCTTGAAGCTTTGTCTGAGGAGCTTATTCAATTTCTTGTCGTTCAAGGTATTGATGATGAACTTTGGAGAGAAATAAATAAAGAATCACCCCGAAAGGCAGAGGAACTCGTTTCGCTTTTCAGCGATACAGTCCTCAAAAAGGTATACTCTAAAATTAGCTATCTATATTTCGTTTCTGAACAAATATTTAGCATTTTTAAAGTAGAAGGAGAGGACATGGAAGCAATTGTGATTAAAAACAAATCAAAAACAGTCTGTTTCGAAAATCTCAATGGTGTAATAACGCGCATCTCCAATAACAACAATGACTTTGAGGTACTTCATGCCAAACGTACTTTGGGAGACAAAATACTCGACGAAATACATACCCTAACGGAAAAAGGGTGTCTTGTTGCAGAGGAAGAACTTTGGCAATATTTCAGTCAATTCCATAAAAACCTCACCAATAAAGCATCTTTTTAGGAGAATTTTCGTTTTTAAGGTATATTTAACCAACAATATCAAATTTAGAGTAATGAGAACGATTAAACCCTTTACACTTTTTTTATCATTAGGTCTGATTTTTACAGCGTGTATTAAACATGAGATTATTCCTAAACCAGAGACGTCTGTTGACTTAAACTGTGCATTTATCGGCTTTGTAAATGGAACTCAAGTCCAATTTACACAGAATGTAAATGGCTATGGCGCTGTTGCTATGAACGCAGAGGACATCAATCCATCCCCAACTCCATCACACATGACCTACGGCTCTAAAATTAGATCTAACAAATCAGGTTATGATCAAGCGATTCGTGTGAAGTTTGGCACACTAGATTGGGATGTATCTCAAAACTCTTACCCTACTGTTTCCATGTTTAATGACTGGTTAAATGTTTGGGCAAATACACCGGTATCATTCTCAGACCAAGGACTAACTGGAATCGAAATTGAATACACAGACAACAGTGTAGACGCCAATAAGTGGGTGTCAAGAGAAAGTGATCCAGGTCAAACCGCAACTTTCGTCATTAAAAAGCAAGAATCAGATAACACAGGTGATTATTCATTATTCGAGTGTACATTTAGCTGCG
>CAJXCU010000024.1 GCA_913051935.1 uncultured Flavobacteriales bacterium | reverse complement strand
CATAAGACGGAGTAGTAGGCTTATATTTCCTATAGTCTTCATCAGACTCGTTAAATAATAATCCGACGGTAGCCCATGTAGCATTGATATCGTATTTTTCAAACAATGCTAAAATTTTTGGGACCGCTTTCCTTGCCCCTAAAATATTTTCATTGTAACTCTCACCGTAACTGTCAAAGACTCCCCAATGCAACTCAAAATCAAGACTTATTACAAACTTAGATTTTCCCAATTCGTTTCTCCATGTTGTACCAGACAAACTTTAAAAATCTGCGTGTATAAAAATTAAATTGTAAGAAGTATCTCAATTTCATCATAAAGTATTTACAGTAATTTATAAAATTTTTACTTCCAATCACCTCGTATATGACCTGCGCTTCTTTCGTCCACTCACACTTATATGGTGAAGCACCTGCCATGAAATCGAACTTTTCATAACCTTCAGTGGTAGCGAACTTCAAAAGACTATATATTAGAAGTTTACCAAGGCTATAAGTCCGATACATTGGCTCCAGTATGGTAGTGTGCTGATAAAAATATAATGAATTATCTTGATCTAAACAGTAGCCGTAGGATAAAAGCTTCTTATCCTCATTATACAATACCGCTAGAAAAGCATTTCCCTTAGAGGCTAGATCAATCATCGCTTCTTTGTATAATCTAAAACCATCTTTGCTCTTCCACGCTGCCGAAGTGTATTCACCCTCCCATCGCTTATTAAATAGGTCAAAAGCTTGATCGAGAAAATAATCAAGTACGGTTTTTTAACCTAGAAGACCAATCTGTTTCCAATAGCTTTCAGGCTGAACTTTCAATAGAACCCATTCAAAGGTTTGTCATTCGAGCAGCCTATAAATATTTAGATGTTCGTTCTCTTTTTGGAGATTCGCTGCAATCAAAAGTGATGATTCCAAGGCATAGAGGGTTTTTGAATTTGGCCTATTCTACTAGAAATAAACATTGGGATTATGACCTAACCTTATCAGTATTTGGAAGGTCTCGATTGGCAGCCAGTCCTCAATCAAATGATGGTTTTAGTGCAATTTTCCCTCGTCTAAATGCGCAGGTTACCTATAAAATGAAGCGTTTGGATCTTTATGTTGGAGGAGAAAATCTGACTAACTATACACAGCAGAATCCAATTATTGAACCCGAAAATCCATTTGGTCCAAATTTCGATGCAACTCGGGTCTGGGGTCCAATTATCGGTTATAATGTGTACTTTGGTACCCGTTTTGCTATAACCAAACCAAAAGAAAACAATGAACAATAAACTAACATCAGGAATCACTATTATTTTGATGTCCTTATTTACACTGCTTTCAAACGAGTTGAGTGCACAGAAATCAAAAACGATAGAATTTCATACTTCAGCACAATGTGGTATGTGTAAGGATGCTATTGAAGGCGCAATGAACTTTGAACGCGGAATCCAATTTGTTGAATTGAACTTGGACAATATGTTTCTCACTGTGAAGTATAAAACTAAAATTCATACCGAAAAAAGTGTAAAAAATTTAGTGTCTGAGTTGGGTTATTCCGCAGGGGAAGTGAAGGCAGATAAAAAGGCGATGAATGCCTTACCCAAATGCTGTCAGCCCGGAGTACACCTTTAGTTTTTTCATTTCGTTCCGGTTAAAAATGTTTACCTTCGTCACCTAGTTAAAAGCAATGAGTGATTCAATCCAGCACGAATGTGGTATTGCCCTGATTCGTTTAAAAAAGCCGATTCAGTATTATATTGACAACTACGGTTCTGCCTTCTATGGTGTAAATAAATTGCACCTATTGATGGAAAAGCAGCACAATCGAGGTCAAGATGGTGCGGGTGTCGCAAATATCAAGTTGGGAATGAAGCCAGGAGAAAGATATATCTCTAGAGTCCGTTCGATACAGAAAGCTCCGATTCAAGATATATTTGATCAAATTAATTCAAAATTTAAAGCTTTATATGCTGCCAATCCAGATTCTATTCAGGATGTTGATTTTCTAAAAAGAAATGCAGGATTTACGGGGGAGTTATTTTTAGGACATCTCCGCTATGGAACTTTTGGTAGAAATTCAAAAGAAAGCTGCCATCCATTTCTAAGACAAAACAATTGGATTACAAGAAACCTAGTTGTTGCAGGTAATTTTAATTTGACCAATGTAGATGAATTGTTTGATGTTCTTTTGAAAGTCGGCCAGCACCCGAAAGAAAAATCAGATACTGTTACGGTTCTTGAAAAAATAGGTCATTTTTTAGATGTTGAGAATGATGAGCTCTACAAAAATTTCAAGTCAGAAGGGATTTCCAATAACGAGGTTTACGCAAGAATTTCAGATGAAATAGGAATAGAAAAGATTTTAAAGAAAGCAAGTGAGGATTGGGATGGTGGTTATACAATGGCCGGTTTATTGGGTCACGGTGATGCGTTTGTCCTGAGAGACCCTTCGGGTATTCGTCCCGCTTTTTGGTTTGAAAATGATGAGGTTTGTGTGGTAGCCTCAGAACGACCCGCATTACAGACAGCATTTAATATACAAGTAGAGGAGGTTAATGAATTGACCCCTGGTCATGCCTTAATTATTAAAAAAGATGGTTCAGTTAAAGAAACATTAATCAACGAGCCAAATGAGCCCAGAAAATGTTCTTTCGAACGAATTTATTTTTCTAGAGGTTCGGATAAAGATATTTACACAGAAAGAAAAGCTTTGGGCAAGCTGATAGTGCCTCCGGTATTAGAAACAATCAGTCACGATTTAGATAACACGGTATTTTCATTTATACCAAATACAGCAGAGATTTCTTTTTACGGATTGATCAAAGGGCTTGACCAACATCTGAATGAAAAGAAAATCGCTCAAATCAAGGCCTTAGGAGCAAATCCAGCAGAGGAGGAAATTCAAAAGATTATTCGCCAGCGTGCACGGATAGAGAAAATTGCCATTAAGGATGCGAAACTTCGAACGTTCATCACTCAAGATGATTCGCGGGACGATTTGGTTTCTCACATTTACGACATTACCTATGGGGGTATTCGCGCCAATCAAGACAACCTTGTAGTTATCGACGACAGTATTGTGCGTGGAACGACCCTTCGCAAAAGTATCTTCAAGATTCTGGATCGCTTGAAACCCAAAAAGATTGTCATTGTCTCTTCAGCACCGCAAATCCGTTATCCTGACTGTTATGGTATTGATATGGCGAAACTTGGTGATTTTATCGCATTTAACGCGGCGATTGCATTGCTAAAGGAACGTAGGATGGAACAGGTCATAGAGGACGTTTATACAAAGTGCTTAGGCCAAATGGATCTTCCAAAAGAAGAAGTCGTCAATTTTGTTAAAGAAATTTATTCGCCATTCAAACCTGAAGAGATCTCAGCAAAAATATCTGAATTGTTGACGCCAAAAAACATGAAAGCGCCTGTAGACATTGTCTTTCAATCTATTGAGAATTTGCATGAAGCTTGTCCAAATAATTTGGGGGACTGGTACTTCACGGGAAACTACCCAACACCGGGAGGGAATAAAGTTGTAAACAAAGCCTTTATCAACTGGAAGGAAGATCGTAACGAAAGGGCCTATTAGTGAGCGTTGAATGAATTATACTCCATGTTTGTCCAAATCTCTCAGGACGTCTCTCTTTACGCGTTGAAGATATTGCTTTCTTTTTTTATCTGTAGCGAAAGGAACAGACCAAAATTGCTTGGTCTTTGTAAACAATGAGGGTTTCCATCCAAAAACAAAAGTATACACACCCATAACGAGTCTTAATTTAACTGAGTTTAAATAAACCGTAATTACCGGGAGTGCAGGTGCTCCATGGGTAATATAGGTCCTTACTTTTTTATCTTTCAACCGAGGAACAGGGACTCCATATGTTTTTGTTATAGATTTAAAATCATAAGCAAATCCAGGTGTAAAAACCTCATCGAAAAACACCTCTAATCTGGGGGTACATCGGAACCACCAAACCGGAGAAATAATGTAAATATGTGTCGACCAAGTAATCCAATCTTTAAATGTTTGCATTAGCTCAGTTCTTGGCCTGAGATAACTTTCGTGGTATAAATCTGCGACCTTCACCTCTACATGGTCTTCAAGATTATTTTTTATCTCTTTAAATATTCCGTTGTAGCAAAACGAGTTTTTATCAGGATGAGAAATTATAATTAATGCTTTCATTTTTATTGAAGTATTTCTCTTATAAATGAATGATTTACAATTTTGTTCGTCGCTCCTGCTTGACTTTGCATAAAGGCTTCAATTTTTTGTTTTCGTTCCTCTTGATGGTTCAGTACGTTTATTTTTTCAGAAAGTTGTGCTGCGTTTTCAATCACAAATCCAATATTTCCATCAATAAAGTTTTGTGCCTCAGGAAACTTATGATAATAAGGACCAAAAAATACAGGGAGTCCAAAAGCTCCTGCCTCTAAAATATTATGTAGACTTCCAGAGAAACCACCTCCAATCAATGCATAATCGGCATATTGATAGGCAGCTGAAAGATGTCCAATAGTATCCAAAATCAGAATGCGTTTGTCATCCCTTTCTTTAAAATCTGTGTATCGCATAGTAGGTTCATCTAATAAAGTTTCTATGCGCTTAATATTTGCTTTGTTGACATTATGCGGGGCGATAATTACATTGATTTCGGAATTGCATTCCAAGAACTTTTTAATGATGTTTTCCTCAGCCTCCCAGGAGCTTCCAGCGATTAAAACGGGGCCTTTTGTCCTAAAATTCGATAGTATGTAATTTGTTTCTGATACATCTTTTTTGTACTGCAATACTTTGTCGTATCTGGTATCTCCCGAAATCTCAAGAGAGCTAACTCCGATGGATTCAAGAATGGACTTTGTTTCTTGGTTTTGTACAAAAAAGAAATCTACGCTCCGCAAAACTCTTGCAAAAAACCCACCGTACCACTGGAAATAGATTTGGTTTTTGCGCAATACCGTCGAAATAGATACTAGTTTGATCTTTGATGCTCGACATTCCAGGATGAAGTTTGGCCAGAATTCATATTTTACGAAAATCGCAAGTTTCGGTTTTGCTTTGCTTATAAAAGCATGGGCGTTTATTTTTGTATCAAATGGTAGGTAAAGGGCTTTGTCAACAGGGTGCGCTCTTTTTTCAAAATGCTGCATACCCGAAGGTGAGAAGAAGGTGACAAGAATAAAAGCGTTTGGTTTGCTGTTTTTGATGGCATGCATAACAGGTAAACCCTGATCAAACTCACCAAGTGAGGCACAATGAAACCAAATTACCTGAGCGTTTTTCGGGATGTCTTCCAATACAGACATCCAATTCTTTCGACCCTCCAACCCTATGCGTATTTTGAGACTGAATATGGAAGCAATCCTCAAGGAAAGAATGAAAAAATGAATTCCTATTTGATAGAGTATACCCATCAGTCAAAGTAAAATTCTTTGGGTTGTCTTTTATATATCGGTATTACCCACCCAAGCTTGATCCCCAATTGAATATCAAGTCTTGTATCCTGAGAGACGATCTCATCAGGTCTATCATAAAATAAGGTTCTTCTGTTTTTTGTATATCCGTGTTGACCGGTTAGTCCTCCATAGAAATGATACCCACTTTTAGTCGCCATGAAATTATAGCCTATGAAATAATGAAAATTAATACCTGTGGTCAGACGATCGTATCCTTTCTTGTAGTCTAATTCGAGCTGGGGTACGACTTGCTCGTTGGTTTCTATTTTCATTTTGTGTAGAAGGAAACCAACTCCGCCATGAATAAAAACACCTGAATTTTTATTTACATTTAAGAAGGGAAGTATTTTTCCTATGGTTAAATTTGAACTAAACCCGCGTGGAAAAACAACGAGGGCTGCAATGTCACCATTGATGTCTGTAATATTCCCATACGCATCGGTCAAATGGTCAAAAACCCCTGTTAGTCTAATGTCGTTTCCGAATAAGAAGTATGAATTAAGACCGAAGAAATAGTTTTGCTTTGTTTTAAAACCGGTCATTAAACCTAGATGATTTAAAAATCCGTAACGGTCGGCAAGGTCCTCTGACGTGCCATTTGCACCGTATTCAAACCCAATCCAAATCCTTGAAGTAGCGCTATCTGATTTTTGATTTTGTGCATTTAACCCAATGGACAAAGTGATCAAAAAGAAACAGACTGCAATGTATTTCATGAGATACAAAAGTACATTCTATTTTTTTCTTTTGAAAAACGAGGAACTCCCTATTTTTGGTTTTCTTTTTTTTAATCAAACAAGGGCTTTAATGCCTTTATGATTCACCTTGAATTGTTTATATTTGTGGCTGTTAATCGCGGAAATGAAGAAAATTCAAATGGTTGATTTGGTTTCTCAATATGAAAAAATCAAACCAGCCGTACTGCCTCTAATGGAGGATATTATGTCAAAAGCCCAATTTATTAATGGGCCAGAGGTTTTTGCTTTCAAAAATGAGCTCGAGGATTATTTAGGTGTCAAGCATGTTATTCCTTGTGCCAATGGTACCGATGCTTTGCAGATTTCGTTAATGTCTTTGGGCTTGAAACCAGGAGATGAGGTGATTACACCGTCTTTCACCTACATTGCAACAACGGAGGTTATTGCACTGCTTGGTTTGAAGCCTATATTCGTCGAGGTAGATCCAAAAACATTTTGTATTGATCCAGAGGTCCTTTCAGCTGCTTTGACACCAAGGACTAGAGCGATTGTACCTGTTCATTTGTACGGTCAGTCCGCTAATATGGAATCAATCATGAGTTTCGCAAGGGCAAATAACTTATTTGTAGTCGAGGACAATGCGCAAGCAATTGGAGCAGAATATTTGTTTAGTTCAGGAGAACAACAAAAAACTGGAACTATTGGTGATATAGGTTGTACTTCTTTTTTCCCTTCCAAAAATTTAGGTTGTTTTGGCGACGGTGGTGCAATTTGCACAAATAGTGATGAATTGGCAGCGAAAATTAAAATGATTGCCAATCACGGACAAAGCAAAAGGTACCATCATGATGTTGTTGGATGTAATTCAAGATTAGATAATATGCAGGCAGGTATCTTGAGGATTAAGTTGAGAAAATTGGATGAGTACATTGCTGCCCGTCGAAAAGCAGCCTCATTTTACGATAATGCTTTCAAGGGAAATTCATGCTTAGAAGTGCCATTCAGATCATCGAACTCGACCCATGCATTTCACCAGTATACACTTAAATTGAAAGGCGTGAGTCGAGATGGGTTGAATCAGCACCTTGCTGAAAAGGGTATTCCTTCTATGATTTATTATCCTATACCGGCGCACAAACAAAAAATGTTTTCTCATTTTGATTTGGCTTGCGAACTTCCAGTGACGGATGCACTCACACATCAGGTAATTTCATTACCGATGCATACAGAATTGGAAGAAGATCAATTAAATTTTATAATCGATGAGGTTAATACTTATATTAATTTAAATTAAATGAAAAAGATTACTGTAGTCGGTACCGGTTATGTTGGACTCGTGACTGGAACTTGTTTTGCTGAAACAGGAAATGATGTCTTATGTGTGGATATAGACGAGGCTAAGGTTGAGATGATGCGCGCAGGAAAGGTTCCTATTTATGAACCAAATTTAGATACCTATTTTGAAAGAAATATCTCTGCAGGTAGATTAAATTTTACAACATCTCTGGAAGAAGGTGTTGCACACGGAAATATTATCTTCCTTGCTTTACCCACTCCTCCAGGTGAAGATGGTTCTGCTGATTTATCCTATATTTTGAATGTTGCCGATCAATTGGGAGGAATGATGAAGGAGTATAAAGTAATCGTTGATAAAAGTACGGTTCCGGTGGGTACAGCCGAAAAAGTTCATGCTGCTTTGGCTAAACATGCGAGTGTTGATTTTGCTGTTGTCTCAAATCCAGAATTTTTGAGAGAAGGTTTTGCCGTTTCAGACTTTATGAAGCCTGATCGCGTTGTTGTTGGTACGAGAGATGAGCGCGCAATAAAAATTATGGGAAGCTTGTATAAGCCTTTTGTTCGGCAGGGAAATCCAATTTACTTTATGGATGAAAAGTCTGCAGAATTGACGAAATATGCGGCGAATTCTTTTTTGGCCACTAAAATTACATTCATGAATGAGGTGGCGAACTTTTGTGAGCTTGTTGGTGCAGATGTAGATAAGGTACGCATTGGAATCGGTTCAGATACTAGAATTGGTAAAAGATTTTTATTTCCCGGTATAGGTTACGGTGGCTCATGCTTTCCTAAAGATGTTCAAGCGCTAGTTAAATCAGGAAAAGAAAAAAACTTTGATTTTCAAATTCTCGATGCAGTTACAAAGGTGAATCATGAGCAAAAAACAATTCTTTTCCCGAAGATTAAGAATTTTTTCAAAGGCGAATTAAAGGGTAAAAAAATTGCAATTTGGGGTCTTTCTTTTAAGCCCGATACAGATGATACTAGAGAAGCACCCTCGCTTTACATGATTGAAAAATTACTTAACGCTGGTGTCAATGTTGTGGCTTACGACCCTGAGGCAATGGATAATTTCAAGTCACTGTCTATTGGTAAACAAATGTCATTTGTAACAAATGAATATGATGCGTTGGATGGAGCAGACGCCTTGTTGATTTGTACTGAGTGGAGTCTGTTCAGGAACCCTGATTTTGAAAAAATGAAATCGTTTATGAACGATGCAGTAATTTTTGATGGTAGAAATTTGTTTGATGTTGAAGATATGAATGCGAAAGGGTTTTACTATTCAAGCATTGGTAGAAAAATAATCAATTAATCATGAAAAGAGTTCTCATCACTGGTGCTGCAGGTTTTCTAGGGTCACATTTATGTGATCGCTTTGTCAATGATGGCTTTCATGTCATTGGTATGGACAACCTAATTACGGGTAGAATGAAGAACCTTGAACATCTAGTAAAGTACTCTAATTTTGAATTTTACCACCACGATGTTTCAAAACATATTCATATTTCGGGCGAATTAGACTACATACTTCATTTTGCATCTCCAGCGAGTCCGATTGACTATTTAAAAATCCCAATTCAGACCTTAAAGGTTGGGTCATTGGGTATTCATAATTGTCTTGGTTTGGCTCGTGTTAAAAAAGCAAGGGTTTTGATCGCATCAACCTCCGAGGTATATGGAGACCCTGATGTACATCCTCAACCAGAAACATACTGGGGTAATGTAAATCCAGTGGGACCACGAGGGGTTTATGATGAAGCAAAACGTTTTCAAGAGGCAATGACGATGGCCTACCATACTTTTCACGGTGTTGAGACTCGAATTGTAAGAATATTTAACACTTATGGACCAAGGATGCGATTGAATGATGGCCGCGTACTTCCTGCATTTATCGGTCAGGCATTACGAGGAGAGGATTTGACAGTCTTTGGAGATGGTTCTCAAACTAGATCCTTTTGTTATGTAGATGACTTGGTGGAAGGAATCTATCGTTTGTTACATAGTGAGTATGCACACCCAGTGAATATTGGTAACCCATCTGAAATCTCCATATCACAATTTGCAGAAGAAATTATCGAGCTTACAGGAACTGACCAAAAGGTGATTTATAAAGACTTGCCTGTTGATGATCCCAAACAGAGGAGGCCTGATATTAATTTGGCCGAAAAACTTTTAGATTGGGAACCAAAAGTATCCAGACAGGAAGGTTTGAGGATAACTTATGAGTATTTTAAGTCCCTCTCGAAAGAGGAACTTTATGAAAAAGAGCATATGAATTTTGATAAATACATAGTACGCTAATGGATTACTTTGCGCATGATACTGCTGTCATTGATGCCGGTTGCTCAATCGGTGCAGGAACGAAAATTTGGCATTTTTCGCACATTATGTCTGATTGTACGATCGGTAAAAAGTGTAATATCGGTCAAAATGTAGTTGTCTCGCCTGAGGTAGTTTTAGGCCATAATGTGAAGGTACAGAATAACGTTTCCATATATTCCGGTGTTTTTTGCGAGGATGATGTTTTTCTGGGTCCTTCAATGGTTTTCACGAATGTTTTGAACCCGAGAAGCGCTTTAAATAGAAGGGGTTCGTATTCAAAAACGGTAGTCAAAAAAGGAGCGAGTATAGGTGCAAACGCGACCATTGTTTGTGGGCACGACATAGGTCAGTTTGCGTTCATAGGTGCTGGTGCGGTAGTTACAAAAACGGTTCCGCCATACGCTTTGTTTGTTGGTAACCCTGCTCGACAAATTGGTTGGATGAGCGAATACGGGCATCGTTTAGAATTTAATTCGGATGGAATAGCAATTTGTCCTGAATCAAATGAGAAATACAAGTTGTTGAATCAAACCGTTCAGAAAATATGATGAAGAATAAAGTAAAATTTGCGGTTGTCGGCGCTGGCCATATTGGTAAAAGACACGCTGAAATGATCATGCGAGAAAGTGAGGCCGAATTAGTTGCTTTGGTCGATTGCCGTTCGCAGAAGGAATGCGAAGCAGAACGCTTTGATGTTCCATTTTTCTCGAGTATTGAAGAATTACTTGGTAGTTCGCTTGAAATAGATGTGGTAAATATATGCACGCCGAATGGCTTACATGCATCTCAGTCATTAAAGGCATTAGAGCATAAAAAACATGTGGTTTGCGAAAAACCAATGGGCTTGTCTAAAGACAATTGTGAAAGAATCATATTTAAAGCACTTGAGGTCTCCAAACAGGTGTTTTGTGTTATGCAAAATAGGTACTC
Source organism: uncultured Flavobacteriales bacterium (assembly GCA_913051935.1). Taxonomy (GTDB): domain Bacteria; phylum Bacteroidota; class Bacteroidia; order Flavobacteriales_D; family Crocinitomicaceae; genus UBA952. The sequence goes on along the minus strand of CAJXCU010000024.1, from coordinate 22,088 downwards.
ACCTCCTTCTCAGTGGATTAAGTCTTTAATTACGGATGGGGTTATGGGTGAGATATTTATGGTTCAGTTGAACTGCTATTGGAACCGTGACGCCCGTTATTACAAAAAGGGAGGATGGAAAGGTACGCAAGAGCTAGATGGTGGGACCTTGTATACCCAATTTTCCCATTTTATTGACATTATGTATTGGTTGTTCGGAGACATTGATAATATAGAAGGAAAATTCAATGACTTCACCCATCATGATTCCACAGATTTTGAAGACTCTGGATTTGTAAGTTTTGATTTTGTAAATGGAGGAATGGGGTGTTTAAATTATTCTACCGCAGTTGCCAATCAAAATTTAGAGTCCTCTATGACTATCATTGGAGAAAATGGGAGTGTTAAAATAGGTGGTCAGTATATGAATGATGTGGAAATTTGCAATATAAAGGACTATGAGATGCCTGTGCTTGCAGCCTCAAACCCAGCCAATGACTACGGTCCATACAAAGGTTCGGCGGCCAATCACAATTATGTGATATCCAATGTTATTGATGGAGTAAAGGGAAGAAAATCCCCCACTACGAATGCTTTAGAAGGATTGAAAGTGGTAGAAATAATAGAAAGAATTTATAAGGTTAGAAACGAAAATAAAAAAAGAAATGAGTGATTTAATCTACGATAGCATGTTGAAAGGTGAATCGAAGCTTGCCGTAATTGGTTTGGGTTATGTTGGTTTGCCGATTGCATTAGATTTTGCCAGAAAAATAAAGGTAGTTGGTTTTGATATTAACCAAGAGCGAGTCGATATGATGAAGAACAATATTGATCCAAGTAATGAATTAGATGCGAAAGACTTTGAAGGATGTGATATTTTGTTTTCAGCTGATATTAATGATTTGCAGGACGTTCAATTCTATATTGTAGCTGTTCCAACACCTATTGATGATGCAAATTTACCTGACCTAACACCGCTCTTGGGTGCAAGCAAAACAGTTGCAAAAGTTTTAAAAAAGGGCGACTATGTGGTTTATGAATCTACAGTCTATCCTGGGTGCACAGAGGAGGATTGTATTCCGGTTCTTGAAAAAGGATCGGGATTGAAATTTCAAGAGGATTTCAAGGTTGGTTATTCTCCAGAAAGAATCAATCCAGGAGATAAAGTACATACCCTTCAAAATGTGGTTAAAGTTTCCTCGGGTTGTTGTCCTGAATCTTCAGAAGAAATTGCTAAAACATACGAATTGGTGGTTGGTGCAGGTGTCCACAGAGCACCAAGTATTAAAGTCGCAGAAGCTGCTAAAATCATTGAAAACACGCAGAGAGACGTCAACATTGCGTTAATCAATGAACTTTCCATTATTTTCAATAAGCTAAATATCAATACATTTGATGTCTTAGAGGCCGCCGGGACAAAATGGAATTTCCTAAAATTTTCACCAGGTTTGGTTGGTGGGCATTGCATTGGTGTCGATCCGTATTATTTGACACATAAAGCCCAACAATCAGGGTACCATGCAAAAGTGATTACGAGTGGTCGTTCTGTGAATGACTCAATGGGTTTTTACATTGCAAAGCAGACCGTTAAGAAAATTTTGGCACAAGGAAAGCACATCCAAGATGCGAAAGTATTGGTCATGGGTGCAACTTTTAAGGAGGATGTTTCAGACATTCGAAATTCTAAAATAATTGATATCGTTAATGAATTAAAGTCCTTTCAGGTAAAAGTGGATTTGGTTGACCCCCATGCGAGCTCAAATGAAATGGAACATGAATATGGCATTCCACTTGCAGCCTCGATAGGTGAGGATTATGATGCCGTAATTGTAGCCGTAAATCATGCGGAATATCTGAAATTAGATGAGGCATATTTTCAGTCGGTATTGAAAGATAAAAATGGTGTATTTGTCGATGTGAAAGGAATCTACAAAGATCAGATGAATGAGGTAGAATACTGGAGTTTATAAAATGAATGGTCGAAATATACTTGTTACTGGGGGAGCCGGTTTTATTGGTTCCCATGTTGTTCGCCGTTTTGTTCAAAACTACCCAGATGATAATATCATTAATGGTGATGCACTGACCTATGCAGGTAACCTAGAAAACTTAAGAGATATCGAAGGAGCATCTAATTATATTTTTGAACGACTGAATATTACAGATAGTGAGGCAGTCAGACTCCTTTTTATCAAGCACAAAATCACCCATGTAATTCACCTGGCTGCTGAATCTCACGTAGATCGCTCAATTGAAGGCCCTATGGAATTTGTGATGTCTAATGTTGTTGGAACTGTGAATTTATTGAATGCAGCAAAGGAATTTTGGACCTCAGGAGAGCATGTGTTTCACCATGTTTCAACGGATGAAGTTTATGGTTCTCTGGGTAATGAGGGATTATTTACAGAGGAGACCTCTTATGATCCTAGAAGCCCATATTCGGCGTCAAAGGCATCTTCGGATCATTTTGTGCGGGCTTATTACCATACCTATGGTTTGCCAGTAAAAATTTCTAATTGCTCAAACAATTATGGAAGCCACCATTTTCCTGAAAAGCTAATTCCTTTGATGATTCATAATATCCTCAACAAAAAACCACTTCCCGTATACGGTAAAGGAGACAATATTAGAGATTGGTTGTGGGTAGAAGATCATGCAAGTGCGATTGATACCATATTCACAAATGGCAGCGTTGGTGAAGCCTATAATGTAGGAGGTTTAAACGAATGGACAAATATTGAGCTTGTCCGCTTTTTATGCCGATTGATGGACGAAAAGTTGGGAAGAAGTAAAGGCGAATCAGAGCAACTGATTACCTATGTAGCAGACCGAGCGGGGCATGATAAGCGCTATGCAATTGATGCGACGAAACTAGAGAAAGAATTAGGTTGGAAACCCTCCATTACATTTGAAGAAGGACTTTCTAAAACTGTTGATTGGTATCTTGAAAACTCAGATTGGGTAGAACAGGTTACTAGTGGATCATATAAGGATTATTACAGTCAAATGTATGGAGATCGTAAATAATGGGTTTATTCGCGAACATATTTAAAAAGACTGAAAAGTTAGCACCTTTTGATTTGGGTCGCTTGAAAGTTGACATTCATTCACATCTTATTCCGGGTATTGACGATGGTGCACAAGACATGGATCAGTCAATTGCAATGTTGAATAAATTCCAGAGTATGGGGTTCAAAAAGGTTGTGACTACTCCCCATGTAATGACAGATTCTTTTCCAAATACAAATGAAATCATTTTGGATGGTCTTTCTAAACTGCAAAAAGAGGCGAAAAATCATGGCCTAACCATAGAAATAGAGGCAGCAGCAGAGTATTATTTTGATGAGACTTTGATGCCGAAAATCACGAATAAGGAACTACTGACTTTTGGAGATAATTATGTTTTGGTTGAATTTGCCTTTCACTCAAAACCGCAGTTTTTAGATCAGCTATTTTTTGAGCTTAAGTCGAAAGAGTACCGTCCTGTTATTGCTCATTTCGAGCGATACATGTACTTTCTCGGAAGTATTGATAAGGCGCGAGAATGGCGTAAAAACGGCATAAATATTCAAATTAATCTTAACTCGCTTTCAGGGCAATACGGACCTGAGGTAAAAAAGCAAGCAGAAAAGCTTATTGATGCCGGTGAATTTGATTTCGTAGGAACAGACTGTCATCGCATAGAGCAGCTCATGCTTTTGGAAGATAATTTGCGCAATCCCTACATTCATAAAATCGGAAATTACCTAGTTAAAAACTTGGTGATTTGAGACTTTATTTAGTTCGTCACGCAAATGCATTAGAATCCCCCTTGGGCGATTATGAACGTAAATTGTCCGAAAAAGGTAATGTACAATGTGTAGATTTAAGAAGTTTTATCTTGTCAAAAAAAATCACTTCTAAAAATAAAGTACTCTGCTCGGCGGCGAAAAGAACCAAAGAAACCTGTTTCAATATATTTAACACATCTGAAGGTGTTTCTTTTCATAAGCGTCTATACTTAGCCAATGCAATGGACTTACTTGATTTCATTTGCTCCATAGATTCGGACGAGGATATTGTGTTGATTGGCCACAATAATGGCCTCTCGGAGTTTGCCTCGTATTTGACAGCTAAGCATATCGTCATGCGCAATGCTTCATGTGCCGAGATTCGTTTTCCTTTTGATCATTCGAAATTTATTTCAAAGGGAACAGGTGAAATTCATTCACACCATAGGTGCGATATAATGGATTCCTATTATTTTTAAAAAAAATGGTTTGCCAATAGTAATAGAATTAAATAAGCGCTTTGAAAATCTAAAAACATTACTTAGGGATGGTGAAACTTATTTTTTTATTGAGTCGCCCGGAGGAAAAGCTTGTAATATTCTGATGACCTCTGGTTTGAGTGACTACGAAATGGTCGTAGAAGATTCACAACCACAAAAAACACATAAAGAGCTATATTTTTTGCTTCCTGATTACTGGTCTCACGATGTGATTGACCAAGAAAATTATGAGTGGTTGTTCAAAACGTTATACAAATTAAAGTGTCATGTAGTTGCGCAAAATACGTTCTATGCAGAAGGCCATACAATGCCTGCTAATAAGGATTTGGCAGCGCTATCTGATCAACTTAAGCAGACCTACCTGATGTTGTGTAATCCAATATACGTTAATGATGAGTTGACGCCAATCATCGTGGGCTCTAAAGAGGTTTCATTTTTAGGGGTATTTCCCATTTTTCGTAATGAATTTCATCATAAGCAGGCGTATGGAACTATGAAACTCATGGCTTTATTTGATGACTATCAGGTTACCGAGAAACTAGATGAGTATAGAACCAATTTGGTTAAATCACGTTGGCGGAGATTATTTGGATAATGAGAGCATCAAACTTAAAGGCACATCTTGCCTTATTTTTTGTAAACGTGTTATATGGAGCCGGTCATCTATTGGCCAAAGGAGTGATGCCTCAATTTCTTAGCCCACCGGTATTTATATTACTAAGAGTAGGTGGTGCGGTAATTTTCTTTTGGGCTCTTAGCTTTTTTTTAAAGCAGACGAAAATTTCGAAAGCAGATGTACCACGCTTCATTTTATGTGGCTTATTTGGGGTGGCGCTCAATCAAATGTTCTTTTTTCATGGCTTGAATTTATCTTCCTCTATCAATTCCGGGATCATCATGAGTATGAATCCTATAATGGTCGCTATTCTGTCATTTTTTCTCCTCAAGGAGCTGCCCTCATTCATGCGCGCGGTTGGCATAATCATCGGAGCGACTGGTGCGATATTGCTGACCTTAACAGGTTCCGTGCAGGCTGGAGAGTCCGTATTAGGGGATCTTTTTTTGTTTATCAATGCGATGTCCTATGCTTTCTATTTAGTGCTGGTTAAGCCTTTGATGAGCAAATATGCACCCATTACGGTGATAACATGGGTATTTACCTTTGGATTGGGTTTTGTTTGTATTTATCCACCGACACTTTCTGGGTTATCTCAAACGAATTTTATTGGATTTCCTGATGAGATTTATTTGAAGATCGCGTATATCATTATTGGAGTTACCTTTTTGACCTATCTTCTTACCATTTATGGGCTTAAATATTTAAGTCCAACAGTTTCGAGCTCGTACATCTATTTTCAGCCTGTATTGGTGATTATTTTCGCATTTTTATTCACTTTCCTCAATTGGTCAGCAGATTATACAGATACCATTACCATTCAGAAAATGGGGTATATGTTGCTGATTTTTACTGGGGTATATTTAACTTCAAAGGCGACAAACAAAAAGACATGACCAAAACTATATTTCTACTCTGTATATTTTGTTCTATAATGAGCAGCTTAACGGGCCAAAAACAATCAATAGGTCCAGAGGACTATAAAACATGGCGCTCGATATCTTCACCATTAATGTCACAAGATGCTTCCTTGGTGGGGTATCAAGCGAAGCCCTTAGAGGGAGATGCTACCTTGTATCTCTTTCAGCGTGCCACATCAAAGCTCGATTCTTTTCAAAGGGCGGAGGGTCTTCGCTTAAATTTAAATGGAGATCTAGCTGTTTTTAAAATTACTCCGGGCTTTGATACAATTCGAAAACTTAAACTTAAAAAGGTAAAAAAGAACAAGTGGCCTAAGGACTCATTGTGCATTATTAGCCTAAAGGAAGATACGCTTGTCAAGATAGCAGGTTTAAAAAAGTACACCCTTTCAAAGGAAGGAAATACCCTATGCTATCTCACCAACTCAACAATTAAGGCGAAGGGATGGAAACCATTTTCCAAAGCCAAGCCACCACGAAAGGTAAACATGTTGTACGTTTATACATCCTATCCAAGTGTGTTTTTAGCACTTGAGGGGGTTACTGATTTTAGGCTTTCTGATGATGGGAATAGATTGGCTGTTTTAACAGAATTAACAATAGAAAAGAAGAAGTCCTACTCCATTCGTGTGTACGACCTTAGGTCTAAAAACCCTGTTAGAGAATTTGATCAAGCCGAGAAGTTTAAGCTTTCGAGATGGAGCGCGAGCACCGATAAATTTGCTTTTTATCAAAGTCAAGATACAAGCTTAGAAAACTATGAGCTTTACGTCTATGATTTCAAAACCAATAAATCTACAATCATTGGTGCTGAGTTTATTGAAGCTTTAAATTTTGGGGATAGCCTGCCTTCAATAAATCAAAAACCACTTTTCTCGAAAGATGAACAAAACATGGTTTTTGGTATGGCAAAAAAGCTTTCTGAAGCTCCAGAGGATTCTTTATTGGCTGAGGAAAAGGCGAGTGTTGATGTTTGGCATTATCTAGACCAAAAGATTCAACCCCAACAATTAAAAGGCCTAAAGCGAGAGAAGAAAAAGTCGGATTGGTTTCTGTATTCATTCAAGGACCAAACACTTCACAAATTGAATAATGATACACTCAGCTTGAGCTTCAACGATGAATATGAATCGAATTATCATTTGGCGAGCTCCAATGAATCCTATGCAATTTCCAATCAATGGAGCTATCCATGGGCGAGGGACATCTATAGAATTGATCTTAAGACAAAAGAAGAATTGCTGATTGCAAAGGCTGTGCGTTTTGGTGGTCGGCTTTCTCCAAATGGTATGTATTATACTTTCTTTGATCCTGAGCTTTCAGAGCACATGGCAATTCGCATAGAGGAGCGCGATACAATATGTTTAACCTGTTCTGTTGATAGTGTCATTTGGAGCCGAGATAAAAATGGTTTACCAGCAGTGGCTGGACCAAAAGAGGTCTATGGTTTCTCTCGGGATATGGCTTATTATTTTCAGTCAGAAAGAGACCTTTGGGTATATGATTTTAATACCGACTCGTTAAGCTGTCTTTCAAAGTATGAGGGTGCATCAAGAGATATTGAGTTGTCTCTTCGTAAAAAGCAAAGTGATAGTATATTCGTGAATCTTCAAAATGCCTATGTACAAGGATTTAATAAAACTACGAAGGGCCTGCATGTTTTCGGTTTCACACCCCATCAAGATCATTACGATTTGATTGAAAACTTGGCTTCGCCTCATCGATTGGTAGGTTTGACTTGGTCTGAAGATGGAGAAAGTGTGCTCCTGAGAAAAAGCTCGGTTGACCAATATCCTGATTTATATCTAGGGGATGCCAAAATGAATGCGTTCAATCAGATTTCTGACATCAATCCCCAACAAGCAGGGCTTAAATGGTCCAATGTAGACCTTGTTTCCTGGATGAGCTATGATTCAGTTCAATTGGAGGGACTCGTTTATCTTCCGGAGGATTACGATACCGCCAAGACCTATCCCATGCTTGTATATTATTATGAGCTCAATTCGGACAATCTTCATCGCTATCGTTCTCCAAGACCTTCCGCAAGTATTATAAACCCTGTTGAGTGTGCCTCCAACGATTACATTGTCTTTATTCCAGACATCCGCTATCGAGAAGGTTATCCAGCAAGGTCTGCTTATGATGCAATAATGAGTGGAACAGACTTTATGCTCAAAAATTACGCAGTAGATTCTCTAAAAATGGGACTACAAGGCCAGAGCTGGGGTGGGTATCAAACGGCACAGCTGATTACGATGACGAATCGCTATGCTGCGGCTATGGCAGGTGCACCTGTGAGCAATATGTTTTCTGCATATGGAGGAATTCGATGGGGCTCAGGCTTGAATCGTCAATTTCAATATGAAGCCACGCAAAGTAGAATAGGTAAGACCATTTGGGAGGCACCTGAGCTCTATTATGAGAATTCACCAATCTTTCATTTACCCAAAGTAACGACTCCCTTATTAATTATGCATAATGATGATGATGGCGCAGTGCCATGGTATCAAGGCATTGAAATGTACAACGGAATGCGCAGACTCAATAAGCCGTGTTGGATGCTGGTTTACAACAACGATGGGCATAACCTGAAAAAGCTACCCAATAAGTATGATTTAAGTAAGCGAATGGGTCAATTTTTTGACCATTATCTCAAATCCGCACCATTGCCTATATGGATGAGCCAAGGTATTCCCGCCATCGACAAAGGAGAAAAGAATGGCTATGGCTATGACGAGGAATAAGCTACTTATTCTATCTTTTTCTTGCGTATTCCTAGGGATAGGTATACTGAGTTTACTCCCACCGAGTTCAGGAATTGAGCTGGGTGAGCATGACAAGTGGAATCACTTTATCGCCTATCTGATTCTTGCCTTGAATTGGTGCCTCATCAAGAATACCAGAGGCATCTTTTTCCTAGGGATTTTGATTTGTATCTGCTATGGTTTGTCGCTCGAATACCTTCAAGGCTTCGTACCCGGAAGAGTTCCTTCTTGGTTAGACGCCTTGGCCAATGCAGGTGGTGTTTTAACAGGGTTTGTATTAAACGTGAGTGTCAAAAGGTTGCGTTACAATTAGGCCATTTTGATATGATTTAGGTTTTATAAGCTAAAGTTGGTGACTGATTTCTTCAATTGTTCCATCCATAATTAGAATGTTTCCATCTTGATCAATGAGTAAATAATTAGGGAAACCATCAACCCTTAATTTTTTGATCATGGCCTCGCTTGCCTTCCCATTTTTCCACTTTATCTCATGTTTAACTAAATATCTTTCTATTTCGTTTGGGTCATCTCCAGAATTTATCCCGATGACCTCCATATTTCTTGAGGTACGTGCTAAATTTTTGAGCTCAGGTAGCTGCTGTGTACATCCCTTACACCAGCTCCCCCAAAAATCTAAAAGCACATAACTATTTTCTTTTAATAAATCTTTTACGGTTATAATTTCCCCTGAAATCAACTCAATTTTTAGGTCACTGATATTGTCACCAATTCCGATGGGTTTGTGATATATCTTTTCGCTTTCTGCAATTTTAATGTATTTACCACTGGTTTCAATTTCAATTACTTCATAGGTCATACCCATTATGGAGATCAGTGTATTCTTCGTGAAGGTAATGGCGCCTTTTTGTGATCGACCACTAATTTTATTCTTTCCATTATCACCAATCATGATTCTATCCTTTTCGATGTCATCAAATAGGCCATTGCAGTTGTAATCGTATAGTCCAATTTTTAAAGGTTTGTTATTTATTGAAGTATTTGTGATCTTAAAATTTTTTCTTTTATCTGCTAGCCAGAATTCGATAGGTACAATATTATTGCCTTTTGCATCTAGTCCCGAAGGCTTTATAAAGATTTTGATTTGTTCTTTTTGTTCCTCGTTCAAATCAGGGTAAAATAATTTTATAGGAAACTTGGCCCCAGGTATGTTCGAATTTTCTAAATATACGGTCAGGCCTTTTTCTTCGTCGAATTGCAAGGGTAAACCGTCATCCGAGAAGTCTAAATTGTGGTTGTAATCTACATAAACGATTGGCGAACGAGATTTGTAATTTCCAAACAAAAATGCAGTGGTATTTTTTATAAAAGCATTCTCCCATCCTGTAAAATAATTGAATGCGATTGCTGTATCATTCACCGAAAAATTTCGAGGATAGGTGAAGCTGTAATCGATTCCATCGTATTTGAATTCATTATTGTGATTGTCAATTAATTTCATAAAGCCATGACCTTCATCATCTGACATACGGTATTTAGGGCCAAAGTTAATTTGCAATGTATCTTGTCCTAAGAGAAATTGCGTTACAAAAAAAACATAATACGCTATCAATAATTGTTTATATATTTTCATTGTTGTTAGAGATATTGACCTATCGTTCCTAGTATAACTAATTGAGAATTAACTTGAGAAGTTTAGTCCCTTCCCCGCAGGAGACTTTTACGTTGTATACACCCTTTGGTTGCTCTGAAAGGTCCATTGTGAATTCTGTATCATTTTTTGATATTGCCTCATTGATCAATCTTCCATAGCTGTCATATATACCAATAATATATGAGCAATTGCCCTCTTTTAAAATATTTACGACCCCATTAGTTGGGTTGGGATACAGTGATAAAGTCATTAAATTGTTTTCATTCAAACCCCAGGTAGCCCCGTTGCACGGTTGATTTGATTGTCCGTCATAAAATGCCTTAATTTCATTTGAGATATTCAATATTTCATTAACGTTTTCAATATGTTCACCATTGGACGCAAAGGTGATTGCATAAGTTTGGGTAATTGTATCGCCACTATTTAGCATTCCATATCTAGAAGAAGCTAATCCTCTTACGTCGGTTGACCAGTTGAAAGTCCATGAATCAGAAACATTTGGATTGCCTGAATATGCATAATTTGTTACGTTAGAATTTGGATCTAACCACGATGTTCCATCTGCTTTAAGACCGCTCATTAAATTGTATTTTTCAGCCGCACTAGAACCACCTAAATATGGAACACAAGAACTCATATATGCATCTAGACATACAATGCCAATAGCTGGCGGGTTGCTTCCATAACCTTGAACACCTCCATCCGATTGGTCAATATTATCTGCGTTATAGAAGTACATCGTATTGCTGGCAGAGTCACATCCAAAAGAATCATCTGTTGGCATTCCAATATCTGCATCGACCATTATACTAGTTAAAAAACTTGAATAGTCCATGGCGCTTCTGTTTATTGCTTTCAGGTCAACAAATGTTACATCATTTAAATAGTCCCAAGTTTGATATTGGTAAAACATTAAATGGAGCTCTATTCCTAAGGAGTCTGTGTTGGAATAGGTGTGTGATTGTGCCGCATCGTTTTGTATCATGTATACTGCGCAGCAACCTTTAATGATTGGATAATCCCCATCGTCAGGATTATATGTCCCGTCTGAGTTATAATCAAAATAAGGTGCTAAATAGTATGACTGTTCGAGACTAAGATCTCCATGTGCTGGCCAATTGTATATGCGTTCCAGTGTTTCATATGTAGGTTCTAGAATATCATCACAGCCCTCTGTTGTTTCTCCCGATGTACACGACCACCAAGCTTTATACGTATCAATATCAGATTGACATATCTCCCATGTTGAATTTCCCCACATGCTTTGAAATGAAGGATCAGTATATGTCCCAGGAAGTGATATCGGTCCGTTAAATACATCCGAGTATGTTTCTCCACTATTACCTTGAATTAATCTGATTTCACCTGCTTCATCTTTTCCGGCAAGCCACAATTGTGAAAGAAAAATAGAATGTAAACCGGATCCCTTTGGAACCTCATAACCCCTACTGTAATTTTCGCCATCATAGAAATAAGCCCCTATAGTTGAAAGGTTAGCGGATATATTATTGTGGTCTAATTGAGTAGAAATATTTTGGGCATTTAAATGACAGAGCATAAGTATCCCTATGATTGTAAAGAGTTTTTTCATGATAAGAGAGTTTCCATTAATATAACGAAATATTAGCTGTTTTGCAAATTCCTAAGGAGGTTTTTATCTAAAATGACTTATCCTTAAGGGATTTAAAACACAACACGCGGCTAGTCTTGGGTTGCATTATCGTATTCTAATATATCTCCAGGCTGACAATCAAGGGCTTCGCAAATGGCTTCAAGTGTAGAAAACCTGACTGCTTTGGCTTTTCCTTTTTTGAGGATGGATAGGTTTGCGATTGTTACACCTACTTTTTCTGACAATTCAGTTAAGCTCATTTTCCGCTTTGCCAGCATTACATCCAAGTTGATTACGATACTCATAATTAAATCGTTAATTCGTTGGCTTCTTTGAGCTTTGCTCCCTCCATAAAAATATGAGAAAGGACCCAAAAAATCAATGCAATAATGAGCACACCTGGTCTATCGAAAGATGTAGCATCAAATGTGAATGCCATTGTTGATCCGGTTCCCTGTGTCACATCAAATATTTCGGGGCCGAACATTACACTTATAACTACTCCGATGATGATCTTTAGAAAGAACACTGCCGCGAGTAAATAAGAAATCATCTTCAAGTTTTTAATCGTTTTTAAATCGAAATATTGTCCCTCGTATATAAGCTTCATGAAACGTTTGAAATAGAAGAATATGATGAACACTGTGGTCAATACGGTCAACATCGCTGTAAAAATCCCGGCTTTGATAGCTGCTGGGGCTTCATTAAAATTTTCATAAACATGGTCATTGCCCAATATATCAAATGAGATTTCGCCGGAAAGACTACCTCCAAAAGCAATATAGCCCGAAAAGCATAGGGCAATCACAGATATACCAGTGGTAAGCCAAAAGAAGAAATTGGTGATAAAATGTATCAAGCTTATACTTCGTGGGGTGTGGTGTTTTTCCATTGTTATGTTTATTTTTTTACAAACATAGTTATTTTTTATTGATAAACAATAAAATTAAATTGAAAAACAATAAATATTAATTATTAAACAATAAATAATTAAAAGTTAAATTGTTACGGCTATACATCGCAATAGGTTCCAAATTTTGCTTTTTCAAATTGCAGAATACGTGATTCTTTAACAAGCGATTTCACGAAAAAGAAACGTCTAAGGGTCGAGCTATTACTCTTTAATTAACTGAATCTTTTGCTTATTTCGATTTCCTAATTGAATGAAATAAACGCCCTGCTTTAGCTGTTTTATGTCGACTAATGTTGTTTTATTGGTTAAGCTCCCTGTCAGAACTTTACGACCTGTTTGTTCGAAAATGGTATATGACGAATTTGGACGCACAAAACTTGATTCAATTGAAATGAAATCACTTGCAGGATTAGGAAATACTTTAATGGAGTGGAATCGATTTAAATTTTGGATTTCTGCGGTCTCATTGACCCAATGGTACGTTGTAAAAATTGTGGGACGCGTTGAACATGAGTCACCAATTAAATTAAAGTACAAAGTATCATTATTTATCTGGAAAGTATATTCGCCAACAATACCTTCACATGGCGATGTGGGCAAATCAACAATAGTGAAATTATTTCCACTTTCTTGGAAAGTTGAAACATCATAGAAAGTGTTATTATTTGAACTATAACTAACTGTGTCAGATTCAAATTTAAAGTATAGAAAGAACATATTATCATCGTCATATACAGACCATGTGTTGTTTGATAAAATCTGCGAATATGTGCTAAAGCTGCTTAAAGCAATAATCAATAGTAATATGTTTTTATTCATGATTTGCGCATTTATAGATCATTGAATATTAGTTGTTTTGTAAATCTTTAAAGATATTATTTACTAAGCTTCATTTTTATATTAAGGTAGAGGTTTTTTTAATAAATATAGGCTGTTTAACTCACTCTTATATTTGATGATTTTTTACGGGCTCGGTAAAAATCGATTAATCAAACATATCGGATAACACACTAAGTGCAGGACTTACGTCAAAATACAATCCTTCTATTTCCCACTCATTTTCGGCTAAAGTCAAATAATCATAGCTTTCTATTTTAGATTGGGAACCGCCCCACTGAAAACCAAGGATGTTTAATACCTTATATTCATGGGAGATTTCAATAACGTAAAACGCTTCTTTTCTACTTTTTCCATTTCCAGAACTAAATATAGCATCATAAATAGTTATGGCTTGATGATATAATTTCTTATAATCTGTTATATTACCCATTTGTTCAAGTGCATAAGATTTATAGTTCATTGCATTTAGATCAAAAGGATTATGTAAGAGCATTGCATCTGCAAATTCAATGCACTTAGTTAAGTCCAAACTATCTAATTTCTCTTTATCCAATAAGGGTTTTATGCTGTCTCGATAGTTAGAGCCAGAATAAGGTGCATAATCTTTATTAAACGTATAACCATAATATAGATGTCTTTTTTCCTTCAAATTCATTGTTGAATCTGCATTTCGGAATCTCGTCATTAATGAATTATAATACAGATTAGAATTCTTTTTCTTTATATTTTTTTTAATCTTTTTATAATTCGGCTTTTCGAAATCCCTCTCTTGTGAATGGCTTAAAGTGCTAATCAGCGCGAATGTTATTATTAGTATTTTTTTCATATTAATATTATTTTTCGTCTCAAATATGAGCCTTTGTTAATCCGAAAAAGGGTGGCTATTACTTATGTTTTGTTCGTTTTCTCCAAGTTCTAAAGTTTATTTAACAATAATCTTTCAAACTGGCGCTAAAACCCATATAATGTCTGACCTTTCTTGTCTGCACGAACTTTCTATTTCACTATTTGCAACCAAAATGAACCTCCATGTTGTTCAACTCCTTTTAAATTTTCATGGTCCCAAAAGGGTTCTGCTAGTTTGCTTAACTCTTGGTCCTCAAATATAAAATAGTTTGGTAATATAGTTTTATATTTTGTAGGATTTGCTAATAAATACATAGCCAAACCATATTGCTCGGTATAAAATTTATCACACATAAATTGAGGATAATCATATGGTAAATAGATATCATGAATATGAACGATAACTCCTTTTTTTAATTTCGGTAGGACTTCCAAATAAAACACCATTGAGTCCGAATTTGGTAAAATTCTGTGCGAATTATCTATGAATAGTATATCGTTTTCTTCTAAATCGAGTATTTCTTTATAATCAACATCTTCAAATGGTTTTCTAATTACGGTATCGGCCAGATGGTCTATTTCAGCCCTCGGCATGGGATCTATTGAAATAATTTCCGTGTTTAAATTATTCTCTTTTTTTGATTTATGGACCACTTTTGTTGAGTTACCAGAGCCAACCTCAATATATTTCTTTGGATTGTTTATAGCCAACATTGAATATATTCCTATAATATCTAAACCAGGTAAAAAACCATTATTCCAAGTTGGGTTACTAACATCAGAATCATTGCCACTTTGTTTAATTTTTTGAATATTATCCTTATAATGCAGGGCTTTTTCTATAAATTCTTTGTATAAATCTCTATTCTCATTTATAATTTCGTACAACTCGGTGTGAGCCGGTTTTCCATGCCCATAACGGGGTTTCATATTTACATTATACTCTGAAAAGAGTGTTTGAAATTTCGGAGACAAAAACCGATAGATATTTTTAATCATATTATTTTACTTTTGAATTTTCTTGGATTGAAGTCCTCTTAAACTTTTTAATCCTATACAATAGAGGCCTGAGATATACTCGGACAATTCAAGTTTACATTCAGTAAGAACTACATTATCAATCATTTCAATTCTTTTACCCATTTGGTGACCAACCGGAATGACACTATTTTCATTTTCATTATGTAATGATTTATGGTTCAATTTACATATTGTCTGCCATAGTTATTGATGCCAAATACGATTCATTTATTTAATTAGATTTCTTTTCTTTTTTCTAGCAGTGACTTCGCAGCTATGCGACCAGACTCCATGGCGGCATTTAATGAACCATTCATTAAAGCGTCTCCCGCGATAAATACATTATCCATCACCTGATTCTCCCCAGGTTGAACTGTCATTTTTAGGTTTTGAATATCAGGTAGCGCCTGTTTGATTCTGTACTGATGAATAAAGTTTACCTTCCGTGCTCCTGCATATTTCTTAACCTCTGCGATAATTTTTTCAGTGATTTCCGCATCCGGCTTGTTCATGTGCTCGAGGGCGGTTACGGATAGGATTGTTTTTCCTGTTTTGGCATCTGTGTAGGCATATATGTTATTGGCATAATTTCCGCTATCTGCAATCAGTGCAATCGTATTGGCAGGAATATTTGTTTGGTCGACTTCAAAATAAAGACACATGCAAGCTTTCCATTTCATATCTGCACCCTCATGGGAACGAATGATGGAAGTTGAATTGGTCGCTATGATTACGCCATCATGAGGTAAGCTTTCTCCAGAAGCCATCAATATCTTGTCATTTGTAATCTCCTTTACTTCACAGTTAAAAATGAATTCGGTGTTTTGTAATTTGTTTTTCAATTGATGGCTTATTTCTCCTATACCCAATTTGGGTATGGTGGCATATCCCTCACCAAACATTTTGTAGACAAATTCAAACATTCTACTGGATGTTCGAATATTAGATTCTAGAAAGATTCCTGCGAAAAATGGCTTGAAGAATCGTTCAATAATCTTCGGTGAAAAACCAAATTCAGTAAGGTATTGAATTGTTGTCGTTTCAGGTGATTCAAAGATTTCATGAATAGATTTGCGCTTTAGTCTGTTGTTTAATTTTAAGACTTTGAGCTTGTCACTGATCGAGCCGATATCTGAAAACAGGGTAGGCAAGAGCACTCTCCAGTTTCTCATTGGGTCGCCAATCCGGTAGGCTTTGTCGTTTACATAAATCAATGCCCCTGATTCGAGTTGATGCAATTCAAGTGCGTCGAAATCAAGATATTTTTGGGCCAAAGGATAAGCACTCAGCAGTACTTGAAATCCAAGGTCTAGTGCATATCCCTTTTCATGAATGGTCTTAACTCTTCCACCTACCTCATCTGTTTGCTCAATAATTATCGGATGATAGCCCTCCTGTTCCAGCTCATATGCAGCGATCATTCCGCTCACCCCAGCACCAATAATATAAATGGCCTCTTTCTCTTTCATTGATTTTTTGCGTTTTCCTGCTTAAAGTGAATTAACTCCTTTGGGCTCGCCAAAGATACGGCTTTATTCTTCCTAGCTAGGCCTTGATAGATTTTGATTTTTTTAAATCCTTACATGGTTAATATGGCTGTAATAATGATGACATCTTGTAAAAAATGAATCCACCACGCCCAGAAGATGCCCTTTGTTTCAAGTATTGATTTTGTTAAGAACCAGCCTAGAAATCCTGCGACCAATACACCTAAGATCCCTCCTGGGTTGCCCCAATAGCAGTACAATGCTTTTTAGTGTATACGTTTTGCGCATCCTTTTGGACTAGATGATTTTAGCTTGATTCCAAACACTTTGAAATTGAAAGAAGTGTCATTAAACCCTCCATCAATAGGGATGTTGTTTTCTTTATAAAACTCCTCTAAGTGTTTGCTTAAAGTCATAAGGTGAAATTATGCACAGCTGACGCTATTTATTTTCGTTTGTTTTATCAGATAGTTTTGACAGCCATAAACCAAAGAACATACCCGCGATGATACATATCAAAGCATAATCGGTAATAAAAGTGAGTTCTGTAAACTCATTTATGACCACAAGAATAATTGCAACAATAATGATTCCTAGTGCAGGTAAAATTTTCTTTTTCATGATGTGGTTTTTTAAAGTTTGTTGCTATTGAAACTTAGATATTTTTTTTGTCGTTCCATCGCTGAAAATATATATTAAAGTAGTGTTCGGTATTACTGGAGTTTCGCGGCCCATGTAATCAACTATTTTTACCAATACTGGTGATTCAGTTTCCTTATCTATTTCGTACACATTGAGATTCATATTACAGTCTTCAAGAAAAAGGTCAGGAGTACCGTATTCTGCATAACAATGCATGGCCATATAACATTCACTGGGATAGTAGACCAAAGGGTTGAAAAGTCCAGTGGAGGCTCCAATTCCCTCTATGACATACCTGCTGTCCACAACGAACCTTTTCCTGAAGCTACCAAAGGCTAGCACAGAATCGATTGTATTAATGATTCTACCTATGGGATTCGCAGAAATATTACCATCTGGAGAGGGAAGCGTATCGCCAACGGATAAATTAAAGTCGTAAGCTAAATACTCCGATGAGGAAAAGGAGGGAACTAGAAAAACTTGTTTCTCATTTTCCCGCAGCGCACCGAAGTAATACTCGTAATAATTAATAGATTCATCACACCATTCTCCCATAACCGTACCTTTTACATGTTTAACCTTTTTGAAAATCTTGGAATATTGAAAGCTTCCAATGGTCGTATCTCCTGCTATCGAATATCGATTGGTAAAACTCTCAAAGCAGCTAAAGTCATTGCAACTATTCACTTCCATCCAGGTGTCAGAGGAATCGTTTGTTGAGATAAAAGGAACGTAGGTCTGCGCATGCAGTCCTATTGGGAGGATTAATAAACAAAGAAGAAGGCTTTTCATTAGGGTAGTTTTACAGTACAAAAATAAAGATACATTAATGATTGAACGTTCCGGCTAAGATATGTATTTGCTGCGAAGCTCAAATATTTATTCTTAGGCGTTGTTATAACCATTTTCACATTAGCGATATTAGATTTTAATTACTGCGTTTTAACTCATTTAAGTTAGGTTTAGCTTTTTATTTTTGTTTAGTTTTGCAAAAATACCTTATCTAAATAAACCTGTAACAATGAAAATTTCAAAAACATTATTGATAGCTTTTACTTTTTTCTCACTGTTAGCTACCCTTGAGTTGTCTGCACAGGAAAACACAGTAGCCTCAGGAGGAAAGGCAACGGGAAGTGGAGGTACCGTAAGTTATTCTGTGGGGCAAGTAGTTTATACTACCAATGCCGGAACAAATGGAAGTTTGTCGCAAGGAGTTCAGCAACCTTATGTAGTTTCTACAACAGTAGGCTTAAATGAAGCGTCCATTCAATTAGAATTAGCAGTATACCCCAATCCAACCACTAATAATTTAACGCTAACAACGGATAATTCCGAAAGTTTAAGCTATCAACTGTTTAACATTCAAGGAGCGGAGATTTCGAGTAAAACGTTAAACAGTAAAACTTCCAATATAAGTTTGGAAGGTCATCCTCCCGCAACGTACTTTTTAAAAGTGATCAAAAACAATAAAGTAATTAAAGCATTCAAAATAATAAAGAATTAATAAACCATAAATCAGTTGAAATGAAAAATATTTTTATACTACTATTCGCCTTTTTCTTTACAGGAAGCCTCTTTGCTCAAACACCAGAAAAAATGAGTTATCAGGCAGTGGTAAGAGACGGAAGTAATGAGTTGGTCATAAATCAAAACGTTGGTATGCAAATAAGCATCTTGCAGGGAACGGTAAGTGGAATATCAGTTTATACAGAAACACAAACTCCAACCACCAACTCGAATGGGTTGATAAGTTTAGAGATAGGTTCAGGAACATCCGTTTCAGGAACATTTAGTGCTATAGATTGGAGCGCAGGACCGTACTTTATAAAAACAGAAACTGATCCGAACGGAGGAATAAATTACACGATAACAGGAACTAGCCAGTTGATGAGTGTACCTTATGCGTTGTATGCAAAAACATCTGGTAATGGTGAGGGTCCACAAGGTCCAGCAGGCGCAGACGGAAATGATGGAGCAACAGGTCCACAAGGTCCAGCAGGTGCAGATGGAAATGATGGAGCAACAGGAGCAACAGGTCCACAAGGTCCAACTGGAACCTCATATACTCCACCTATTTACAATGTAAATACTAATTATGCAGAGTTAGGTGGTTATGTAATAGCAGTTCGTGATGGTGGTAAACACGGTTTGGTGGTTGCGATGCAAGACCAGGGAAGTAGCTCATGGTATGAGGCAAACGATTTATTAAGTGATGCGAATAATCACGATGTTAACGGCGCAAAATTTATGGATTGGCGTTTACCTACCAAAAGAGAATTAAATCTTGTATATAATCAGAAATCAAATATTGGCGGTTTTGCTAGTAGCTATTATTGGAGTTCTACGGAGAGCGGTGACGCCAATGCGTGGGAGCAGAGTTTCGCCTATGGTGACCAGTACAGCGGCAATAAGTACGCCAACTACAATGTTCGCGCTGTTCGGGCTTTTTAACAATTTATCTATTTAACCATTTAACTATTTTTTAAGTTATGGGCACCTGACCGCGAAGCGGGCGATTTTTAAAATTGAGGGTAGCCCTCCATTTTTCATTTAAATTAGCTGTTATGGCACTGTATTATGACTTACCTGTTTTTAAAGATGTGTACAAGCTCACTTTATTAATTTATAGCTTAACCAAAGACTTTCCCAAAGAATACAAGTACACCTTGGGGCAAGATTTAAAGAAAGATGTCATGGTTTTAATGAGAAGCATATACAGAGCGAACAAAGCGCAAAACAAAAAAGAATACTTGGAAATATTTTTAGATGACTTTGAATTGTTAAAATTAGAAGTACGTTTATGCGTTGATATGAAGATAATTACCATTAAAAAGCAAGCAGAAATTAGCTTGTTAATGAATGGAATTGGAAAACAAATTACAGGTTGGCGCAATAGCCGGCCTTAATGATGCCAGAATCGCTGTTGTTAAGGTGGCAGTGAGTGAGCAAGTTTTAGTTTAAAAGCGATAAAGGGACTGTTTGTAAAAGCAGTTAAAACGAGCAAAGTTCTTTTCTTTTCAGAATTGAACCGAGCTATAATAAATGCAAGATGCCTTGTATTTAGATAAACACCTTTATTTTATGTGGTTGGCGGTTTTGCTAATAACAATTATTGGAGTTCTACGGAGAACGATAACAACAATGCGTGGAAACAGAATTTCAACAATGGTAACCAGAACAACAACAATAAGAACAACAACAACAATGTTCGCGCTGTTCGGGGTTTTAAACAAAACTACTAGCGCTCGAAGTTAACTTCGGGCGCTTTTAATTCAAGTATATGCAATTATCGTTATTTTCTACATCCGAAACTACAGAGTTAAAAGAGGGCTTTACTTTAGAAGAAGTTTTTGAAGCCTACTTCTCTTGTCGTAGCAACAAACGCAATACCATTAATGCGCTCGCTTTTGAGTTGGATTATGAAAGCAATCTTATTCAATTATGTAACGAGCTGAATGATGGAAGCTACCAACCGGAAAAGTCTATAGCTTTTATAGTTCACAAGCCTGTGCAACGTGAAATTTTTGCAGCAGACTTTAGAGATCGAGTGGTGCATCATCTCATCATTAACAAACTAAACCCCCTTTTCGAAAAAGAGTTTATTAAAGACAGTTATGCTTGTCGTGTGGGCAAAGGAACGCATTATGGAATCAGTAGAGCCAATAAATTCATTCGCCAGTGCTCTAAAAATTATATAAACGATTGTCATGTACTTAAATTAGATGTAGAGGGTTTTTTCATGCACATCAATAAGGAGATTTTGTTTTCTCGTTTAAAATCCTTTATTGAAAAAAAGTATCCGTATAACGATAGGGAATTGGTTTTGGAAGTGTGCAATAAAATTATTTTTAACAGTCCAACTGAAAACTGCATCATAAAAGGAAGTTCTAATAACTGGAAAGGTTTGCCTAAAAACAAAAGTCTATTTCATAGTCCGCTAAATTGCGGTTTACCTATAGGTAATTTAACAAGCCAAATATTCGCCAATTTCTACATGAGCGCTTTCGATCACTTTATCAAGAAAAAACTCGGTATTCGCTATTACGGGAGATACGTTGATGATTTTATTATCGTGCATCCAAACAAAGAATATTTGAAGTTATTAATTCCTGTTTTATCGATTTATCTTAAAGATAAACTGTGTTTAAGCCTTCATCCAAAAAAAATCTATCTACAACATTATACAAAAGGGGTTTCGTTTTTAGGTACAATTATAAAACCTAATAGAATTTATATTGCTAATCGCACTAAAGGAAATTTTTACAGAGCCATTATAAAGCAGAACAGAATAATTGAATTACGTAAACCAACAAAGCAAGATCTTAAAGAATTTTTAAACAGCATGAATTCATACTTGGGTATTATGATTCATTATAAGACATATCATCTTAGAAAAAGAATGCTTTTTAAACACCTTAACGGTAATTGGTGGAATCATGTTTATTTAAGTGGAGGTGTTGCAAAATTCGTTTTAAAAATTAAGGTCATTTCATCTTCAAAAAGAAAGTTGAGACAATTTTTCCTGTAAATAAAAAAAGCGGAATCTTAACTCATAATGAGATGGAT
>CAJXCU010000023.1 GCA_913051935.1 uncultured Flavobacteriales bacterium | reverse complement strand
AAAAGTCAAACTTCTTGAAATAATCTCTGTAAATCGTTCGGTGGTCTTGCATTTGGGTCTCCCATTCTGCCTCATTCCAGTGCATCATAAAAGCGGAACTAGACTCGTAATGATGCGTAATTGCATTTCGTAATGAATCATTACTAATTATTCGGATCCCCTCATTATTCATACTATTATATGCATTTTCAGACATTAAGAACTTTGGAATCATAGGAACTTTCCCATAATGCTTATTTAGACTGTCATTGTATGGATAATCATTTTTAAATGATCTCAAAATAATATTGGCGGACTCAACACCTCTTTCGTGAAATCGGATATTTTCATTAATATCCTCAATATCGGAAAGTAAATTGCTCTTCATCTCTTTTAAGAGATTCAATTCTAATATCTCTTTTTTACGTTGTTCATTCCAATTGTCAATCTGCAGTGCCACTAGAATCCCGATCACCACAAGTAGAATTTCGCTTATAGTATAGATAAGATAATTAATTAATTTATTTTCTGAGAAGACATTTTGTGGAATATTTCTGAAGAATTTTGGCATTTCCGGTGATTAATTTGATTTGATTAAAAATAAACGAAAAAATTGAATACATCGGAGCGTGTGAATGTTTGAATCAATATGGAAATATAACCGAAAAGGATTTTATCAAAACAAAAAGCGGAGAACCAATCTATTTTGATCTATTCAACGCTAGAGTGACCTCGAAAGGATTTCCTTCACCTCGCCCGGGTCTTTCGCATCTAAGATACTCAGGTTAAACTAGGTTTTCATCCATTGAAAGTACCTAAATAAAAAAAGCCTCCTGAAAGGGAAGCTTTTTTTTTGTGACCTCGACAGGATTCAAACCTGTAACCTCCTGAGCCGTAATCAGGTGCGCTATTCAGTTGCGCCACGAGGCCTTTTTACTTGTGGTGCGCTACTACATACTTTTTGTATCAGTTACGCCACGAGTCCATTAGAGGTGCAAAGATAAATATATTTCAATAAATAATAATCTGAATATTGTCTTTAGTCGAAAATACATTAAATTTAATGAAGTGAAAATTGTTTTAATCTTTGTTTTCGGTGTCTGCTTTTCCTTACAAGCCCAGCAGAAAGTAAATAAAATACTAGATAAGGGAGATAAGAAGCTAGCAAAATTAGACACGATGGCGGCACTAAGTCTTTACGACAGGGCTTTGGACGTTGATAGTGCCTGCGCTGACGCTTATGCGAAAATTTCGGATGTATTTATTTCTAGAGGCAACTACAAGAATGCCATGGAGCTACTCAATGCGGGCATTAGAATTACTGCTGACATTCCAAAAGACAAAAAAACCATTTCACATCTCTACTCCATTCGATCCTTTATTCATTTTACGGAAGAAAGATTTCATCATGCCATTCAGGATTTGGACCAGGCGATTGTCCTCAACACTAAAAACCCCAATTACTTCTACATGCGTGCGCTTGTAAAAAGAATGAATGGTGATGAAAAAGGCTGCTGTAAAGACCTAAAAAAAGCAATTGCCTTGGGCTTGAAAGCCGCTGATGTTTACAGTCAAACTTATTGCAATTAAGTCATCGTAAGTATGTAAATTTGTGAAAAGCCTTTTTCATGAAATTTAACCTTTCCGAAGTCAATGATTTGATCCGAACCAGAAGATCTATACCCCCTGAGCATTTTACCAACAGAAAAGTGCAAAAGGACCAAATAGAATTGATGCTCAAAAATGCACAATGGGCACCTAATCATGGTAAGACCCAACCATGGAGATTCCAGGTATATCTATCAGATTCGGCTAGACAAGAATTAAGTCAGGCACTAGGTAAGTTATACCTAGAAACAACCCCTGATGATCAACAAAATGATACAAAGCTTGCAAAGCTAATT
Organism: uncultured Flavobacteriales bacterium; assembly: GCA_913051935.1. Taxonomy (GTDB): domain Bacteria; phylum Bacteroidota; class Bacteroidia; order Flavobacteriales_D; family Crocinitomicaceae; genus UBA952. The sequence goes on along the minus strand of CAJXCU010000023.1, from coordinate 32,280 downwards.
CGAAGACCACTAATTTCATCTGTTGTTATCCTTGTCAGCATGTCTCGACAATTAGAGGAAAAAATCCCCGAAATAGAGGAAATTGAAGCAGTTGCATGCTCAATTCTAAACCTTCAGCTGACGGCAACTGCCTATGGAATCGGTTCATTTTGGTCGTCACCAAAGCTTATTTACACTAAGGAAATGAATGAATTTCTTGGCATCACTGAAAAAGATAAATGCTTGGGTATAATCTATTTGGGTTACCCGAAAGGGGATTGGCCAAAATCTCATAGGAAGCCTATTGAATATAATACCGTATGGAAAACCCAATAGAGCATCTAGACCTTGGATTTGTAAACTTCACAAAGCATCCAGAAAACCCGAATTTCGTCGTTTACCGATTCACGGACCTAGAAAGAGCAAATTCCTTTAGAGCTGAATTAATTGCCCACAATATTTCTTTTGAGGAGGATACCGAAAAAAAAAGACAACTCTTGTACACCCTGTTTGCAATACATACGAAATATTACAAGCAAACAATGAAGATTAATATCAAGGTTGAAGGCAAACATAAAAAACCGCTCATCCCTTTCCGCATATTCCGCTGGGCGGTTCTTTTATTTGGTTTAGGTATACTACTTTTAGCGATTTTGAGTTATTCTAAACACATGTCTTATTTAAACGAGCAAACTGAGCAAATAAAATGAAAATACTGGTCATCCTTTTTTTACTTTTGAGCCTCAATAGTTTCTGCCAATCCCCAAAAGTACCATCCTACTTCGGCGTGCATTACAGAACTGTTTTGCCGAATAATTTTGTGGGTAGTAAATCCGTTACAATCAGTAATCAAGAATTTACAAGTACCTGCACCCAAAAAGCTGGATATTCCATAGGTGCAACTGTGAGAGCAGGAATTACGAAACTAATTGCATTTGAAACCGGGATTAATCTAATTCACAGGAACTTTTATCTCAATATGAGTGTCGCAGACTCTAATCAATATGCTGAACGAGATTTAGGATTTTTGACCTATGATATTCCGTTAAATTGCCTCATTTACATAAAACTAAATAAGTCCTGGTATGCAAATGCATCTCTCGGAATCGCAGCTTCTTACAAACCTTCAACCATCGGAGCCGTTGATAATACAGCAGACAACCACTCCTTCATTCACACTGGGTATGTAGATTATAAAAAGAAGTTTACGGCTGATTTTAATGGTAATATTGGATTTGAGTTCCGAAGTAAGAAGTCGGGATTCTTCTATTTAGGTGGCTCTGTACAAATCCCGCTGTCTACACTTTTTATCCTTGCAGGCATGTACAGGTATCAAGGATATGAACTTGTTTCAGCAAGCAATGTTAATGGGTCTTTTTTATCGCTAGACCTCAAATTTTTCTTTCCAAATACAAAAAGCAATGGAAGCTCTTTTAGGCCAGGACCAATCGAATAGAATAAAATCACTTATCGACACATTAAAATTGACGAAACACCCAGAGGGAGGCTTTTATACTGAAACCTATCGGTCTAAAACCAAGACAGCGAATAATGAAGGTGTATTAATGACATCGATTTATTTTCTACTAACCTCAGAGAATGTCTCGAATTTTCATAGAATTTCAAACGATGAATTGTGGTTTCACCACGAAGGAAGTCCTATCGTCATACACACACTAGAGGACGACATGCATCGAGAGTATATTCTAGGAAAAACCTACAACGATGCTTGTAAACCCCAGCATTTAGTGAAAGGAAATACAATCTTTGGGAGTGCTGTTATAGAACCCCATTCATACGCACTTGTAAGCTGTGTTGTATCTCCTGGATTCGAATTTCAGGATTTTGAGCTATTCAGTTATGAAGAACTCATCGATAAATTCCCAAACGAGGGAGAAATAATTCAAAGATTGACGGCCTAAGGCTGACAAATAAGCGTATCACTTGTTGGAGAGAATCCTGCCCAAACCCCCAAAGCTCCTCCCACTATATTTGTTGGTATATTGGTTGGTGTTGCAAATGGGTTTCCTGCAGTATACATTTGATTGTATTTCTTTTCAAAGAAATTGAATTCAGCCTCCCCTATTTTTGAGAATGTTACCAGAATTGTATCTCCCTGAGGGTAATACCCTCGATAGTCCTGATCGACCTCTTCATCAAAAATATTAATCGGATTCTCGTAAGCAAATTCAAAAGTCAAGCCATCGAAAAATGAATCATCGAAATACGGACCAAAAGGTTTGTAGACAGTCGGATCTCTTGATCCATCAGGTAGCGTATTTAAACGTTGGACTTCCCATACATAGGCATCAAACGATCCGGGAGGATCAGAGAGGGTTGCCCACGACCAACCATGGTCCTCCAAAGGTGCTTCAGGTTTCCAATAAAGAGAATCTAATGCGGTTGGTTCAAGTATAGATGTAACAGAGGTATAAATTTCTCCATTGACTTGAACATCCAAACTATATGTTTTTCCTACCTCACCGACAATGAAAGAAGAGAAATAACCACAAAGATTCAAATTGATAAGCTCTTCAACTGGAAGCCCAAAAAATGCTGCTGCCAGTTCCTCTGTTCCTGGCGGCAGATTGTCCGTACATATTTCAACGAGAGTCTCGGTGATATTACCATCAGAAACAACAACAGTAGCACCAGAAATAAAACCACTTAAATAGGCCTCGAGGTTGGTTGGTGAATAAATATTGGCTGTAGTTGATAATAGAACAATTGCTGGCTGACCTGTCTTTATACTACCGTCAATTACGATTTGCTCCTCGTAACCTGGAATGGCAATTTCAACTTCTTTGGTGCAAGACACGCAAAATAAAAACAAGCTAATTGTATAGATAGATAATTTCATATTATAGTTCAAAGTTCCAAGTTACACTCGGGATTATGGGGAATAACGAAACCTGCTTAACTGTAAGCTGAAAGTCTCCGGCAAGGAAGTCACCATCATTGTCAACGTACATGAAGAAGGGGTTTGCACGATTGTATACATTGTAAATGGAAAAAGCCCAATTGCTTCTAACCTTCTTTTTGACACGAATTAATTCACCATTTACGTCTGTTTTATTTTTGTAAGATTTACTGTATAAGGTGGCAGATAAATCAAGTCTGTGGTAGGGAGCCATTCTTGTTGAATTTCGCTGACCATAATTGAATAGAAGATTTTGTTCCTGCACATACCACGAGGACGGTAATGTTAAAGTGTTTCCTGTCGCATAAACAAAGGCTGTACTAAAGGTCCATCTGTCATTAAGTTTATACGTACCAACAATACTCAGGTCATGTCTTCGATCATATTTAGCAGGGTACAAATTTCCAGAATTTAAATCAGGAAACTGCCTATCGGATTTAGCCCATGTATAACCAATCCAACCCGTAAAGTCGCCCATTGCCTTTTTAATAAATAGCTCTATACCGTATGACCAACCTTCTCCAAACACCAATAAATTGTCCGTATTGTCATTGACATTATCTCCCGGAAGCGCACCTTCCTTGTACTCAATCATGTTATTCATTTTCTTGTAATAAACTTCAACCGAGGTTTCAATTTGGTCATTGAGAAAGTTTTTAAAATAACCTATACTTCCCTGCCATCCTATTTGCGGCTTCGCGATATCTGTTGTAGGGTACCAAATATCCGTTGGCAAAGATACTGCGCTCAATGCAGTTAAATGTACATATTGATAATTGTAAGAATACCCTGCTTTAATTGAGCTATTATCCGGCAGCAGGCATCGCATCGAAAATCTTGGCTCCAAACCATGATAGAACTTAATCAAATTGCCGGATGGATATTGAATAGAGGTATCTGGCGCACTGATATCTCCATTGATGTATCTCGTGAATGGTCCTACATGATGATACATACTGTAGCGTAAACCAGCATTGATTTTAACCTTATCGTTTACATCAAAATCATCCATGATGTAGAAAGCTGTTTCGTGAGAAAATAAACGCTGCGCAGCTCCAGTATCAAAAACAACAGAGTCCGACTCAGCAGAGACGCTAGTAGGCGTAAAGGTATGGTAAATGTGATTTAAGCCAAACTTGACCAAATGACTTGGATTTGGGAAATATGAGAAATCAATTTTAGATCCTAAATCCCTCACACCGGAGGTTAAACTAAACCTAAATTGGTCTTGAGCGGAACCAAATTGAAACATATAATCTGAAAAAGTACCTGTGACATTCATGAAAAGTTTCTTGTTAAATAGGTGATTCCATCTCAAAGCGGCAATACCATTTCCCCAAGGCATATTCACACTAAAGCCACCCTCATTGTTTGCGAAAGAAAATACGTCTTTTCCATAATATCCGCTCAAGAATATACGGTCTTTATCACTTAATTTATAATTGAATTTGGCGTTCAAATCGTAAAAGAAATAGCTCGTTCCAGCAAAAGGTGAAGTATCTGGAATTGCAGCTTTCATGATCAGGTCAAGATAAGTTCTGCGACCCGAAATAATAAAAGATCCTTTGTCCTTTTTTAGCGGACCTTCAAATGTTAATCTCGATGAAATCGCTCCAATTCCGCCTTTTACTTTAAATCTTTTATTGTTTCCTTCATTCATATTAACTTCCAATACGGAAGACATTCGTCCTCCATAATTGGCCGGCATTCCTCCTTTGATAAGGTTTACACTTTTCACTGCATCGACATTAAATACAGAGAAAAAACCAAAGAGGTGAGCCGCATTATAAACCACACCTTCATCAAGCAACACGAGATTCTGATCTGGTCCTCCACCGCGCACATAAAACCCCTGTCCTCCCTCCGCAGCAGAGGAAACACCAGGCAACAACTGAATCGTTTTCACAACATCTACCTCGCCCATAAAAGCAGGTAATGTTTTAATACTCTCAATATTTAGCTCAACCGAACCCATCTGCGTTGATTTTATATTTTCTCCTTTTTTACCATTGACAACGACCTCCTGTAAATCAATAATTGAGCTACCCAGCTCGAGATTGTAATCAATATCTTTGGTCAACTGAATCTCTTTTATTTCGGTAGGGAAAAGTGCAGATCTAAATTGAATTTGATAAATTCCTTCATCTAAGGTCAAAGAATAGAATCCATAAGTATTACTAATGGTTCCTTTGTTAATAGAGGGCACAAATATTTTAACACCAATTAGGGCTTCGCCACTTTGTGCATCACTGACATAACCGCTTAAGGTATACGTAGAAGTCTTCTGAGCAATTGATAAAAATCCAAAGAGAATAAAAATAAGCGTGAGACTATGCTTCATTATTGTAAATAAGTTGTAAAGATAAGAACACATGGAGGTGCTAAAAGTTTTTAAGGTGTTAAATTTATACCACAATTTGTTAAACGTTCACGCAAAATTAGAGGTTGTGCTCGTAATTTCAATTAACAAAAGATAAGAATGTGAGAAACTGAATACGTTAGACTGAGACTTATGAGTAAGAATGTTTGTTTTTTAAATGGTAACAATGGTAGCGGATTACTTGCCTTTGGTGGTATGGATCTATTGGCAGTAGATCAGGTCAATTCGCTAGATCAAATCGATGTTTTCATTGAGAAAAGACAGAATAAGTTCATTTTTATGTGTCTTTCATATGACCTAAAAAATCAAATTGAAAACCTTGGCTCTGAAAATAGAGACAGTACCTCTTTTCCTGACCTTGTACTTTGGTGTCCAGACTTTGTCTTTGATATTAACGGTGAGTCTTATAATATTCTTCAAGGCGATGGTTCAAAAAAAGAATATACGTTTGCAAAAGACTTTATCAATTCCACCAAATCTGTCGTGAATAAAAAAATGAAGTTTACATTTGAGCCTCAAATTAGTAAAGATCTTTATTTACGCAAAGTAAATTTACTCAAAGAGCACATACAAAAAGGAGATATTTATGAAGTAAATTTCTGCCAAGAATTTGTAGCGAAAAACATTAATAAAAAAGATATTCAAGGTTGTTACACAAACTTAAATAGCATAACCAAAGCACCATTCTCAAGTTATTTTAAATTTGGAGATTTCGAAATTTTCTGTGGAAGCCCGGAGCGCTTTATTCAGAAAAAAGGTACCAAGCTCAAAGCACAGCCAATTAAAGGCACAGCAAAGCGAGGAAAAAATAAATCAGAAGATTTACTTTTAATAAGCACCCTTAAGAACGACCCGAAGGAAAGAGCAGAAAATATTATGATTGTAGACCTAATGCGCAATGATCTCTCAAAAATCGCTAAAAAAGGATCCGTAAACGTAAATGAGCTTTGTGAAGTGTACACCTACAAGACCGTTCATCAAATGGTTTCAACCATATCGTGCGACCTAAAAGAAGGAAAAAGTTTTACCGATATACTGAGGGCAACCTTTCCAATGGGTTCAATGACAGGTGCCCCAAAAATTAAGGCAATGCAGCTTATTGAAGAATATGAGGAATTCAAAAGAGGGCTGTATTCTGGTTCGATTGGATACATATCACCGAATGGGGATTTCGATTTGAATGTCATCATCAGAACTCTTATTTATAATGCAAACCTAAGAACACTATCTTGTGGCGTAGGCAGTGCCATTACAATACAAGCTGATGCTGAAAAGGAATATGCGGAATGCGGTATTAAAGTTCAAAAAATCCTAGATGGAATTAGTGGCTAATCTTCAAGCCTCCTTCGCGAGGACACTTAGAAAATACAACGCTGAGCATTACTATCTAGCTGTCAGCGGCGGTTGCGATTCAATGGTTCTACTATCGTTGTTTCAAGAACAAGACAAACACTTTACTGTTCTTCACGTGAACTACAACCTGAGAGGCGAAGAAAGTGATAAAGATGAGACTCTTCTGAGGGATTACTGCAAAATAAAATCAATACCCATATATGTTTTGAACTACGATCTTTCGGCAGACCTTAAAGATGGTGGCAATATGCAAAGCACTGCTAGAAAAATTCGTTACGACTTTTTTAAAACCTTTTTATCCAAACATAAAACCTCAATGCTATGCCTTGGCCATCACAAAGACGACCAGGAAGAAAGCTTCTGGCTCTCTATGGCTCGCGGCGGCGGGCTCAGAGCCATGGCAGGTATGAATACCTTTAACACACCGTTTCTGAGACCATTTCTAAATTACACGAAAGAAGAGCTAGTCAGTTATGCTCTTGCACAAAAAATAATTTGGAGAGAAGACCAATCTAATCAATCCAATAAATACGCACGAAATATTTGGAGAAACATACTTTTGCCACAATTAAAAGTAAAGATTCCTGATATTTCGGAATCTGTCGAAATACTTCAGAGACACTTCAAGCAGCAGGTAAAGTATGACCGAAAGTTATCACGTTCCTATATTCCATATCCAGCCCAAGATTTTGAAATCCGAGCGAGCGATTTGTCTTGCATGAATTCGAACCAATGGATTGAGTTTTTAGATCAAATGAATATTGGAAAAAATCTTGCATTTCCTTTACTTAACCTTATGGGTAGTGAAAATGGAAAAAAAATAATACTTAATTCCGAAGACTCGAATTATCAAACCGTTTGGAAAAGAGAAAATGGTCTTTACTTCGAATTAAAAGACCAGCCCCCTTCCCTACCTCCATTTTTCTATAGTTACATCGTTGATTCATTTCCAAAAGAATTTAGCAAAACTGAATTGTATCTAAACCCAAAAAAATTAAAAGGAATTTTGTCTATACGTAAATGGGAAAATGGGGACCGAATGCTACCCGTTGGCTTGAAAGGAAGCAAGTTGATATCCGACATTTTAAAAGATGATAAAGCGGTTGCTTCGAACAAAAGCAAACATTGGGTTTTGGTTGATGAAGAGAAGATTATTTCGCTTTTGGGTTATAGAATCGATCAACGCTCTATTGCCGACGGTGCTCCATGCCTAAAAGTTGTAATTGAATTATGATACCTTTGAAGTATAAAAATTCAACCCCTTTTTGCTTATGAAGCTATTCTGCCTAACCTTATCCCTAGTCGTTGTTTGTTATGTAAATTCTCAAAGTAGAATTGAAAATGGTTTTGCAATGAATCCGGATTATGAATCTTACACCAACTGGATTGATACTAGCTATGCCCATTGTATGCAACATTGGTCGACCAATATGGAATGGGGGTCTTGTATTGAAGAACATCACAAACATTGGATAGATTTTATGAATAAAGAATATTCAGAACTAATGAATTTACTAGACGAGGATGGCAAAAGTCGCCTCATAGCTAGCCAAGACGCTTGGCGAAACAACATCAAAGCACAAGATGACTTCTGGGATTACTTTGGAGTGGTGAAACCTCACTTTTTTGGCCGAGAAGGAACTTATAGTTCGTATATGATTGACCTACAAAATACAAGAAGAAGAGCCATAGAACTTCACACCTACAGGAAGGCATTTTCTTACAGATAGTTTTAAGGCCTTGAGGAATATTTTAGAGCGGGCATCTTCCTGTAGATAGAAACGTACAAATCCCAAATACGTTAGGAATAGATAAACAAAAACGAAATTAGAATGGGAGCTTACCATTCTAAAAGTAAATACCAAAACAGATCAAACAAGATGATATTTGATAAAAACCTAACCTTATTTTTGGTATTTTTAGCAACCTAATTTAAAATATAGTAAAATGAAAAATGTATTAGTAGCCCTATCGTTATTCGTAGGTTTATTTGTTCATGCTGATGAAGGCATGTGGTTCCTTATGTTTATTGATCGCTTAAATCAAAGAGACATGGAAAAAATGGGATTACAGCTTACATCTGAAGAGATCTATAGCATTAACAATTCTAGTCTTAAAGATGCAATTGTTCAATTCGATGGAGGATGTACAGCAGAATTAGTTTCTGACCAAGGATTAGTGCTCACAAACCATCACTGCGGATACAGTGCAATTGCAGAGCTTTCTACACCTGAGAATGACTACCTCACAAATGGATATTGGGCAAAGAGTAAAAAAGATGAAATGAAACCAAATTCATTATATGTTCGATTTTTCGTTCGTATGGACGACGTATCGAAAAGAATCCTTGATAAAGTCAATGACGAAATGACAGAAGATGAGAGAAATGCTGCAATCAAAGAGGAGACTCAAAAGATAGAAGATGAGAACAGCGAAAATGGAAAATACGTTGTTAGTGTTCGTTCCTTCTTTCAAGGAAATGAATATTACTACTTTGTTTACCAAGACTATACAGACGTTCGTTTAGTAGGAACACCGCCGGCCAGTGTCGGAAAGTTTGGTGGAGACACAGACAACTGGGAATGGCCTCGACATACAGGTGATTTTTCTATGTTCAGAATCTATGCCGATAAAGACGGTAACCCCGCAGAATATTCGGAAGGGAATATTCCACTTAAGCCAAAACATCATTTGCCTGTAAATATTCAAGGTGTTGAACAAGATGATTTCGCGATGATTCTAGGATATCCCGGTAGAACAAACCGATGGTTACCAGCAGGCGGTATAGATCAAAATGTAAAATTTGCTTATCCAGCATGGGTGGAAGCTTCTAAAGAGGCTATGGATGTTCTTAAGACCTACATGGATAAAGACAACGGTGTTCGTTTGAATTATGCATCTAAATATGCTGGAATAGCGAACTATTGGAAAAATCGCCAAGGTATGATTGATGCCTTGACAAAGTTCAAAACTGCTGAAACAAAAGCGAAAAATGAAAAGAAATTCAACAAGTGGGGCAACAAAAAGAAAAATGCAATTTACTCCGATGTGATTAAAGACATTAATACATATTATGCACTAACAAATGATAAAGCAAGGCATGACAATTACTTACGTATGATTTTTAGAGGCTCAAAATTTGCCACAACCTCACTAGGGTTTGGAGCTCAGCTTTTAAAATATGCTGAATCAGAAGATGAACAAAAAGCGGCTATGAAGCCTCGTTTAAGTGATATGATTTCTGGTTTTTTTGCCTCTACTCACATTGCGCTTGAAAAAGAAATGCTATTCGAAATGATTGATTTATATGCTCGAAAAGCAGATTACGAATTACCTGTTTCAATTTCTGAGGTAAAAAACCTTAAAGCACATATCTCTGCGGTCTTTGATTTAAGTATACTATCGAATGAAAATAGGATGCTTTCTTTTTTAGAAGTACCGAATAGTGCACTTATTGAAAATGACCCTTTAATGTTACTCTCAGATGAATTTATTGCGCATTATTATGCAAGCACTGATAAAATTGATGCAGCAAAAGGGAAATATGACCGAGCATATAGAATGCTTGTTGAAGGCATGAGGAAATCTAAATTAAGCCCTATCAAATATCCGGATGCCAACTCAACACTTAGGCTATCATATGGAAAGGTAAGTGCATTACCTGCAGATTCAAGAAATGATGCGAAAAATAACTACTATACCACCTTAAAAGGTACCGTTAAAAAATATGTTCCAAATGATCCTGAGTTTGATTTACCCAAAGGACTCATTGAGCTTTATGATAAGAAGGACTTTGGGCCATACGCAGACAAAGAAGGCCATATGCCTGTTAACTTTCTCACAAATAACGACATCACAGGAGGTAACTCAGGATCCCCAGTTCTAAATGGAAATGGCGAGCTTATTGGCCTGGCCTTCGATGGAAATATTGAAGCAATGGCTGGTGATGTTATTTTTGACAATAAGCTTCAGAAAACAATTAACGTCGACATTCGATACGTTCTATTCTTAATTGATAAGTATTCGGGTGCCAAGCATATTGTGGACGAAATGACAGTGATTAGATAGCAAAAAAAAATATGAATTATAAGCCTCGCATTGCGGGGCTTTTTTTTGATGGATTAATTCAGCGATTCAGCCAACAAAGATATGTGCTGCAAGGATTCTCGGATTTCCTTTTCTGATAATTCATTGTGATAGATACCTTTGCCGATGGATTCAAGTAAAACAGAAAATATTTTACCTCCCTCATTCTTTTTATCGTTGTACATAAGCGAAATAATTTCTTGAATACAATCCGCAGAGAAAGTCAAAAAAGGGTAGGTTTTAACAAGCAAAGCTTGCAGCCTGTGAAATTCGTCTTGAGAAAGCAGGCCTCTTTTCATAGAAACGTAGCTTTCTGCGCACATACCAATTCCAACAGCATGTCCATGTGAGATGGGGTCGGTTTGTAACCTGTATCCCTCTATGGCATGCCCGAAGGTGTGACCGAAGTTCAGTAGCTTGCGTTCTCCTTTTTCGAAAAGGTCTCTATCAGATATATCGACCTTAATTTGAACACATTTTTCAATGATGTCATGTCGATTGAAATCATCTTCAGTTTTAAACTTTGAAAGCTCATCAAATAAAGCGACATCATATACCAGACCATACTTTAACATTTCTGCGTAGCCATTGTAAAATTCTTTTTCTGGTAAAGTTTGAAGAAATGCTAGATCAATAAATACATTTTTTGCCTTTACAATTGTACCTAGCTGATTTTTGTGAGGTCCCAAATCGATACCGTTTTTTCCACCAACGGCAGCGTCTACCATTGCCAGAAGACTGGTAGGAATGTGTATAAAGTCCATGCCTCGCTTAAAAACTGATGCTATGAAACCTCCCATATCCGTGACCATTCCACCTCCGAGGTTGAGTACCAAATCTTTTCTGCCAAAACCGTATTCGGAAAAAGCATTCCAAACCTGCATACAAACCTCCATTACTTTATTTTCTTCACCGTTCGGAAGCAGAATGATTTCTGACTTTTCGAGTGCCGGGAATGAGGTAATCAAGTATTCTAGGCATAAATCGTGGGTATTCTCATCTACAACGATGATTATTTTATTCCCTTTATATGAAGCTAATACCTTAGATAAAGAAGTTTCGGGAAGAGGTCCTATTTCAATTTCGGTGCCCTCACTTGAAATATGAGTCATAATTAAAAATAATATCCAAATATACAGATTATTGGCCCCTCGATAACTTGTAACCAAAAAGACATTATTTTTGCATAGTGCTGAACTTCGAGAATACCAAAATTGCCTTCAAGTTAAAATCGAATCTTGACTTAAATAGAGCTTATATACTGTTCAAGGTAATTAGCTCCCCGAAGATTGTTAAAATTGGCAAAGGATTCATGTTATTTGCGCTTAAACTCAGATTACCTATAAACTTTGTTGTTAAGCGAACCATTTTTAAGCAATTCTGTGGCGGAGAAACAATTTCTGAATGCGCTCCTACCATTAAAGCGCTTGGAAGTCAGGGTATAGGAACCATTTTGGACTATTCAGTAGAAGGTAAAACCCAAGAAGATGATTTCGATAAAACGACGGCGATAATTATTGATACGATTAAAAAAGCAAAACAAGAAAAAAACATTCCCTTTGCAGTTTTTAAAATTACAGGGATCAGTCAATTCAGTCTTCTCGAAAAGGCAAGCGATAAAGAAATCGAACTTTCCGAGAAAGAGCTTGCTGAATTGGCAAAGGTTGAAGAACGAATATTGAACATTTGTAAAACAGCTTATAAGCTAAATGTTCCAGTATTTATCGATGCAGAAGAGAGCTGGATTCAGGATATTATTGACACTTGGGCGTTTGAAATGATGTGCTTATTTAATAAGGAGCGTACGATCGTGTATAATACAATTCAGATGTACCGTCATGATAGATTAAAGTTCCTTAAATCTTGTGTGCAAAAAGCAGTAGATAAAAAGGTGAGTTATGGTGTAAAATTGGTTCGCGGAGCATACATGGAAAGGGAAAGAGAAAGGGCCCTAGATATGAATTATCCCTCCCCTATTCAAATAGATAAACAAGCAACCGATGATGACTATAATCAGGCTCAGAGCTTTATATTAGACAATATACATCACTTTTCATTGGTAGCTGGAACCCATAATGAAGAAAGTTCGATGCAGCTTGCTAGGCAACTAGAAAAATACCAAATAGCAAAGGATGACCACCGTGTTTTCTTTGCTCAGCTTTTGGGGATGAGCGACCACATATCTTTTAATCTGTCAAGTGAAGACTTCAATGTAGCAAAATATGTTCCTTTTGGACCTGTGAAAGAGGTGATGCCCTATTTATTGAGAAGGGCAGATGAGAATACTTCTGTTGCTGGACAAACAAGCAGAGAGCTTAGCTTAATTGTTACAGAAAAAAATAGAAGAAGAAAAGCTAAAGCCTGATTAGTTTAAATACTTCGCCATTTAATTCGGCGAAATAAAATCCCCGAGGCAGTCTCGAAATATCATGAATCTCTCCAGATCTAATTTGCTTATTGTATACCAAAACACCTCGGCTATTGTATAGAAATAGCTCTAGTTCAGCTCCACTTTCATAGTCAAAGGCAAGATTTCCTAAACTCGGGTTTGGATACATCCGTATTTGAGACAAATGTTCATTCTCGTTTAGCTTAACAAGCGTATCAATCGTATAATATTCACCAGTATTCGGTAAACTACCTGAAGGCCCTGCTTTTAGGACGAATATATTGCTTCCGCCACAAAGAGGATAGGTTGTTTGCCCAACTGAAATAAACCCCCCATCTGATGTTGGTACAAGGTGATTAACTTCATCTAGACCTAAATAATTAATTGAGGTGAAATTATTGAGCCATGATAGTGATGATTCATTAAAATAGGCAACGTTTGCATCATAATTATCTTGCAACGTAAACGCATTTACTACACGGAAACCCAAAACGTTTACATTTAGATTTTCAACAAAAACAATCTCATCCATGATGACATCACTTTCGCCATTGGGATCATTTTCAGTTTGTTCAAATACGATGGCACCATCAAAATCTAACTTTAATAAATAGCTATCATGATTTGATTCACTTAAGATTCTAGCACCTACGACGTTAATTTTATCGGTGCTAACAGATAAGTCCTCTATCGTATAATCACCCGAATAGTTCCCAACAGTATCCTTCCACAAAATAGACCCGTCGCTATTCATTTTCATTACAAACCCTTTTTGAGCCAAGGAATCTGCACAATAAAAGGAGCCACCGATGATGAATAGGCTATCCTGAACAACCGTAATACTGGTGGCATAGTCTGGACCGGGATTGGAAATTGTTTTTGTCCAAAGCGTATCACCATCCGATTTTATTCGCACCATGTAAACATCTTTATCTCCATGAATCAAACTTTGACTCTCTCCGACCATCACAATCGATGAGTCAGCGGCAAATACAGCATCATTTAAAAATTCCCACGCCGATGATTGTCCATATATCTTTTGCCATTCTTCGTTTCCATTTTCATCGGTTTTGATAACTAAACCATTGTAATCCCCGAGGCCTATTGAATTGGTATAGCCAATTGCATACAAGCCTATATCTTCATTAAAAAGCACTCTTGATGCTCCGTCGGATTCTGGACCTCCATAATGCTTGGTCCATTGTCGCGTTCCGACGCTATCAATTTTCATAAAATAAACTTGACTGCTTCCCTCCCAACTTGTGCTTGATCCTGTAACCACAAATGAGGAGTCCGGTAATTCTGCTATACCCTCACCTATATCATATCCTAAACCAGAGTATACTTTATAAAATGTAGACTGACTGTAAGTCAATGAAAAAAGGCATACCACACAAAAACATAAACTGTACTTTAAAAAAGACATGATATTCTTAAAATTATAGATTCTCCAGTTTTACTAAAAAGATTTTCTGATGCCAAACCAAAGCTAAAACGATCGAGATCTATTGCAGAATACATCCCCCAGCGAAGATTAGAAAACCCGCCAAAGCTCGCTTGCAATCCCACCCTATACCATTTGGAAGGATGGTAATCTATACCAGAAAAAAACATAGGCATAAAAGAAGAGGATAAATATGCCCTAGCCCCATAAAAACCTTGAATTTTTCTCGCTGAACTTCGGTCTACAAGCTTTGTAAACTGAAATAATGCAGGGAGTAATCTCCATTCTGTATTCACAGAGGAAGAATCCGTAAACGAGTCAAAAGTAGATTCGGTATCATTTAGAATAGTTGAAGCATTCAATAGATTGTCAATTGAATACGCATCGAAATGCAGCTTACTGTTAATTGAATAAGACCGAACTTTGGGCATACATATTACACCTAAATTTCTCATCAAAAGCTGGAAATAGATCTTTTCATCTTTATTTTTAGGCATCGCAAACCGATAATCAATATCCATAGCCAGGCCAAAGCCAGAAAAGGTATTTGAATTGCTTTGCTTGTACTGCGCAATTAAAGACAAATCGATACTGTCAATTGATGAGCTTTGGTAAAGGGATCCTTCATCTAGGCGGCCAGAGAGCATATTATGAACACCTATTGCATTAAGGGTAAAGCTGGATTTAGAGTGTTTATCAAACCAGCCTATTCCGAACTTTTGAAATGTGTATGAGTCGAAACGACTACCCATCAAAACCGCAGTATCTCCAATGAATGCCGAATTTCCATAAAAAAGCAAATCAAATACGTCTTCAGAATGCTCAACTGCGGAATAATTATAAATGCCGTATTTCAATAGAAAACCTTTGGTTGAATCTTTGAACATATTAAATCTATGGTTCTTGTACTGTAGTTCACTGTTGATATCAAATCCAAATCGATTGATTATTTGCTGTTTAGAACTAGTTTGGCCTTTCATCTCATCAGTAATGAATCCGCCGTAAATGAAACTTTTTGTTATGTCCTTTCCAATTGATGTAGATTGATAGTCTGCAACTCCGGAAATGATAAGCTCATGATTTTTAAAAAGCGTTGTATCCTGTTGAATAGGGAGCATACTTTGGCAAAGCAAATTTTGTACAAACAAAACATGGAACAATAAGCATAGCAATAGCTGAGAGCATCGTGTCATTTCAAAGTGTTTTTTGTTGTTAGCTTTAAAAAAGACTCGAAATACAATGAAGCATTGCTGGGAATCGCAACGGGCGTGGGTTGCATTAAGGAGGCATTCGTTTGAAGATGGGCTTTGATCACAATCTTTTTAGTTGTCGGTAAAAATTCTAAAAGTTCAGTAGTCATAGCCACAACAGACTTACTGGATGCTTTATACATATTATCCATAGGGTCAAGTGAACCATCTAACGATGAGCGCAGAATGATTTCTGTTGGTATACTTTGAAGAAGATTATTTGTCTCATCTAAAAATTCCATAGATATGCCCATCTGAATGGGAAAGGCATTTGTTGAACTTAAATGCAGCTCCATCGCCTCTGCAGTCATAAAGTCATTTAATCGCGTCGAATTCATTGAAAATGCGATGGTATCAGATAAAATGAGCCCATCTACACCAAGCGCTAGGGGAAATTCAGAGTCGAGCTCAACCCTTAGCTTACTATTTGGGAAAATCTCATTGTAACTTCCTGTTATGGAGCCCAATGGGTTCATTCTGATATTGTAGCCAATCCTATGTGTGACACCTAAATTGGCAATATAGGTACTAAGATTGCTATTGGTAGCATCAAATAAAATAGAGGATTCATTTGGCACCAAAGAGGACCAAGCTCCTGTAGCAGGACCAATAAAATGGGCTGTGTTTAGCTGACTTGAAATCAAGTCAACTGAATTCTGATTTGTATTGGTATTCTCTAACAAGGTGAGAGTTGCTGAGGCTGGTATTTTTGCTCCATTTTCAATTGAAAATGTCAAGGGAATGTCATTTAATGAAACAGAACCAGAAAGAATATGATCAAGATATGGAATGGAAATTTCTGATGTGTCAGAAAAAGCCAATTCACCAAAATAACCCTGCGCATATTGAATTTTAATATTTTCAAATTTAGCATCAAACTCAAAAACATCCGAAGTCGATAAACTTGAACTTTCTCCTTCGGGATCAGTCGTAATTGAAAAGGAGGTCTGCAATATATTGAATGCTGAAATATTAGAGGATCCAATAACACCTGTCCCCTGAAGGTCGAGTTCATAACCATCTAATGAAATGAAAGCCTCTCCTACAGCGGGCTGCTCTTGTGTACCAGCTTCAACAAAAAAAGTTTGCTCAAAATCAATTCCATTTAGAGAAACACCCGGCATTGAGATCGTAAAATAAGCACTTGTGGAAATTGGATTATATACAGATAGTTGGATACTACCGCTTGATACAATGACCTTTTTCAATTCCACATCTGGAATACTGAGATCGTGTGTTTCTACAGCATTGTAAAATGTAAATCCCGCGGGAATATTCCCAATCCCAATGGATGGAGAATAGGTTTGTTGTATTGTGGTATCGGGCAGTTTAAGATAGTCACTCATATACACATCCAAGAGGGTACGTTTCATATCAACAACATACCCATTACTTGTATTATCTAAAGTGCTATCGTTGTGATAATTAAATAGATTTAATGTGTCCTTTACCAGAGGCAAAACCCAATCTGAATTCCATTCGGTATTCTTTTTTTTACACGAAATACCACTACTTAGAAGTAGCAAAACATAAAATATACAAAATAGCTTTTTTCGATTCACGCTTTTTCTAGAATGGTAGCATATCCTTGACCCACACCAATACACATTGTTACAAGAGCATAACGCTTGTTTGTTCTGTTTAGTTGTCTTGCGGCCGTAAGTAAAATTCGAGACCCAGACATACCTAGCGGATGACCAAGAGAAATGGCACCGCCATTTGGATTGATTCTTGGATCATCATCCTGAATACCTAACATCCGCGTACATGCCAATACCTGTGCTGAAAAAGCTTCATTCAGCTCAAGTATATCCATATCTTCAAGACTCAGGCCTGCTCTTTCCAATGCCTTCTGAGAGGCAGCCACAGGACCAATTCCCATAATTCGAGGCTCAACGCCAGCTACAGCAGAAGAAACAATTCTAGCGAGAGGATTTAGATTATTCGCCTCAATAGCCGAGTTAGAAGCAATTAACAAAGCCGCTGCACCATCGTTAAGCCCTGAGGAATTACCAGCAGTAACAGTTCCCTCTTTTTTAAATGCCGGTCTTAGACCATTTAAACTCTCTAATGTTGTATTTCCCCTCGGGAACTCATCTATATCAAAAGTCAAGGGCTCCATTTTTCTCCTTGGAATTTCAACAGGTACAATTTCATCCATAAAAAATCCAGCCTCCTGCGCTGCTTTAGTTTTCTGTTGTGACCAAAGCGCAAAAGTATCCTGATCCTTGCGACTAATATTATATTTCTCAACTAAATTTTCCGCGGTCACACCCATTCCATCTGTACCATATGCATCATGTAGCTTTTGATTTATAAATCTCCATCCAAAAGATGAGTCATGCATTTGTGCATCTCGACCGAAGGCTTTAGATGTTTTAGAAATCACCCACGGACCACGTGTCATGTGCTCTACGCCACCGGCAATAAATAAATCACCAGAATCAGAATAAATCGCTCGGCTTGCATGAATAACAGCAGCCATTCCGGAAGCGCATAAACGATTTACTGTTTCTCCTGGAACTGATGGAGGTAATCCAGCCAATAGACCTGCCATTCGAGCTACGTTTCTATTGTCCTCACCGGCCTGGTTTGCACACCCTAAAATAACATCCTCAACCTTTGAAAAATCAAGATCTGAATGCCTGTCCAGAAGTCCTTTAATCGCGTGGGCCGCAAGGTCGTCAGCACGAACAGGAGAAAGCGTACCCCCAAAGTTCCCTATGGCGGTTCGAATCCCATCAATAATATAGGCTTGTTTTTTCATGAATCTGTTTTCATATAAAATTACAATTTTAGGTGAATACAAGATCAAATATGAGGATATTGTTACCTTTAAATACTGATGAGTAGCAAAGCAACATTTACAGATATCTCAGGAGCTGATATCAATTTCTTTAAAAATTTATTTGGTGAACGCTGCAAGACTAATGCATCTGATCTACAAGAATATAGCAGCGATGAAACTGAAGATTTAGTTTACATGCCGTCTGTAGTTCTCATCCCTGAAAATGAGAAAGAAATAGCAGAAGTATTAAAATATTGTAATGCACAAAAAATACCTGTTACTCCTGCAGGCGCACGAACAGGTCTAAGTGGTGGTTCATTGCCCATTCATGGGGGGGTGCTTCTATCAACTGAAAAGCTCAATCGCATTATCAGTATTGATGAAAAAAATCATCAGGTAACTACAGAGCCCGGAGTCATTACGCAGGTTTTACAAGATGCCGTGAAGGAGAAAGGACTATTTTACCCTCCAGACCCGGCCAGTAGAGGCTCTTGTTTTATTGGTGGGAATATTGCTGAAAACTCAGGTGGACCTAAGGCAGTTAAATATGGAGTCACAAACGAGTATGTACTCAACTTGGAGGTCGTACTGCCAAATGGAGAGATAATTTGGACAGGCGCCAATGTGATTAAAAATGCAACGGGATACAATCTTACCCAGCTAATGGTAGGCTCTGAAGGTACTTTAGGCGTAGTGACAAAAATAGTTTTGAAGCTCAGGACCCACCCAACACATGATATGCTCATGCTTGTTCCTTTTTATGAAGCAAAAAAAGCATGCCAGGCGGTTTCGGCAATTTTTAGAGCTGGCATTGTTCCCAGTGGATTGGAATTCATGGAAAAGGATGCCTTGCTTTTAGCCCAGGAATTTACAGAAGATTACACAATCAAAGTAAGCGACTCACACGAGGCTCACCTGCTTATTGAGGTTGATGGTTTTGATCCCGAAATACTCATGAAGGAGTGCGAACAAATCATTGGTGTTTTAGAAAATTTTGAAACGGACGAAATTCTATTTGCGGAATCCGAAGCACAAAAAAATACCCTTTGGAATCTGAGAAGGAAAGTTGGGGAGGCCGTTAAAGGACACTCTACATATAAAGAGGAAGATACCGTTGTTCCGAGGTTTCACCTACCTCAATTACTTGAAAGCGTTAAAGACATAGGTAATAAATATGGTTTTCAGTCCGTGTGTTACGGCCACGCAGGAGATGGGAACCTTCATGTCAATATTCTCAAGGGAACACTGAACGACGAATTATGGAACGATGAGCTTCCGAAGGCAATAGAAGAGATTTTCCAAAAAGTAGTGGCTCTTGGTGGTACAATTTCAGGAGAACATGGAATCGGACTTGTACAAAAACCATATATGCACATTGCATTTCCAGAAATAACGTTGAATTTAATGCGAGAAATTAAAAAAGTATTTGACCCCAATGGAATACTAAATCCTGGAAAAATATTTTAATTCTCCTTCATCCAGTGAAGATGTCGACCATACATAAGAATAAAGAATAAGGATACTGAACCGTTTGCGATTAAAGTGAAAGCTGGGATTTCAGAAGGACTAATCACAAAATAATATTGAATTAAGCCAAGGAAAGAGTATGCAATATAAAGGTGAAAACCTAGCTTATAACCTTTAAACATCTTGAAAGCGCCATACAACCCCAAACTAGATATCAATAGCAGTAATAAACTGAAAAGCTGAAAATTTTCTAGCGATGCCAATGTTATTTTCTCCATTTGACGTATAATATCGATCCATTCTTCATTAATGTCTTGTCCATAATTTTTTATCTCATTGATCAACTTTGCATTTTCGATTTTAACAGCCTCAAAAACAGATTTATCTGGACGACCGCTAAATACTCCTGAGATGGAAGTAAAGAGCTGACTACCAGCATTTATTAGTGTCAATACAAAAAGTACAAAAAGCCCATTTGGACGCTTTGGCCTTGAACTATTTTTAGGTTGTTGATCATCTGTCGGGTGAATACTAATCATTTGAATAAAAATGATTTTGACTTTTTAATATCATAAGACAGCACACGATCATCCTCAATAAAAGGAACATTCTTTCTGTAATTAGTCAATAAATCCTCATTTACTTTGGAGGACCGTAAAGGTCTTCTGTACTCCATTGCTTGCGCAGCACTCATGAGCTCAATACCAATAATATCCTGAACATTTTTAAGTACTTTTAAACACTTCGTCGCAGCATTTGCGCCCATACTGACATGGTCCTCTTGACCGTTACTGGAGTCAATTGTATCAACTGAAGCCGGGGTGCAAAGCTGTTTGTTTTGACTAACCATAGAGGCACAAGAATATTGTGCGATCATTAAACCAGAATGAAGCCCGGGATTTTTGACCAAAAACGGTGGTAACCCCTTATCTCCCGAGATAAGCTTGTAGGTTCTGCGTTCTGATATACTTCCCAATTCAGATAAGGCAATTGCCAAATAGTCCAGTGCAAGCGCCAAAGGTTGGCCATGAAAATTCCCAGCAGAGATAATTTCATCCTCATCAGGAAAAATAGTAGGATTATCGGTGACCGCATTAATTTCATTTTCTATAATCGTTCTACAGTAATCCAAAGTATCCTTGCTCGCACCATGGACCTGAGGGATACATCTTAACGAGTAAGGATCCTGCACATGTTCCTTTGGCTGATCGATCAGTTCGCTACCCTCTAGCCTTTCGAATACAATACGTGCCACCTCGATTTGTCCCTTCTGCCTTCTCAGCCCATTTACGTTGGCTTTAAAAGGAGAAATCAGCCCCATTAGGGCATCGATAGAAATGGAGCTTACAGCATTTGCTGCATTAAATATTTTAAAGCCCTCTGTAACACATTTGCTAAGGTAAGCCGCCATGAATTGTGTTCCATTCAATAATGCGAGACCTTCCTTAGGATGCAACTTTAGTGCATGCATACCTAGCTGTTCGTATACTTCGGCTGTTGGTCTTATTTCACCTTCATAAATCACATCACCTTCTCCTATAAGAGATAGTGACATATGTGCTAGAGGTGCTAAATCTCCTGAGGCACCGAGACTTCCAAGTTCATGAATTACAGGTAGCACATTATTGTTATACAACCACAATATTCTTTCTACGGTTTCTAAGTAGACACCAGAGTGTCCTTTACTCAAAGCGATTGCTTTCAGGAGAAGTATACGCTTGACAATATTGTTGGGGATTTGTGCACCCGCACCGCAAGCATGAGAACGAACGAGGTTGATCTGTAAATCCTCAAGCTCTCCAGTACTTACAACAGTGTTGCACAACGAGCCAAATCCGGTATTTATTCCGTAAATAATTTGATCCCCTGAAGACAATTTATTTTTTAAATAAGTTGAGCAGTCACGAATTTTATTTTTACAACTTTCACTGATAGCTATTTCTTCGCCAGAGGCAATGATCTCATGTATTTTATCGATACTGTAAAAATCATCTGTTATGTAATGCATGGTAATCGGATTGATTAATCAACTAACGATTGCGCAAAGTCCTTTGCAAAATAAGTGAGAATTCCGTCTGCGCCAGCTCTTCGAATGCTCAAAAGCATCTCATTCATTGCAGCATTATAGTCAATCCAACCTTTTTGAGCTGCGGCATGAACCATTGCGTATTCTCCGCTTACATTGTATGCAGTTACGGGTGTTGCAAAATTTTCTTTAAGCAAGTGAATCACATCTAAATAGCATAAAGCTGGTTTGACCATAATCATGTCCGCACCTTCTTCAACATCGAGTTGTGCTTCGATTAATGCCTCACCTTTGTTGGCGGTATTCATTTGATAGGTTTTTTTATCACCTGACTTTGGAGCCGAGTTAAGAGCGTCTCTAAATGGTCCATAAAACGCACTTGCGTATTTAGCAGTATAAGACATGATGCTTGTATCAGAATATCCAGCATCATCTAGAGCCGAGCGTATAACCTCTACTCTCCCATCCATCATGTCCGAAGGTCCAATAATATCAATACCCGCTTGAGCCTGAGCTACAGACATTTTAGCCAATATAGGAAGCGTTTCGTCATTGACGATTTTTCCGTCACGGACCAGACCATCATGACCATCAGAGGAATATGGATCTAAGGCGACGTCACTCATTAACACCACCTCTGGAAAAGTTTCTTTGATCTTTTGAATTGCTTTTAAATAGAAATTTGCAGGATCGTAGCTTAGTGTAGCAGTTTTATCTTTAAGATGCTCTTCTACCGCAGGGAAAATATCAAAGACACGTATGCCTAGTTTTAAACACTCCTCTATTTCTTTAAGTAACAAATCAATTGACCATCTATAAATATTTGGTAATGAAGGTATTTCTTCTTTAACGTTTTCTCCGTCCTTTAAAAAAATTGGAAATATTAAATTTTCTAACCCAAGGCGCGATTCCTGGACCATATCCCTAATCGCAGCATTTTTTCTATTTCTTCTTGGCCGAATATTCATAGTTTACATTAACATTCCACCGCAGACATGAATCGTCTGTCCAGTAACGTATGAGGACATATCACTTGCCAGGAAAACGGTGGTATTAGCCACATCTAGAGGAGTCCCCCCTCTTTTGAGTGGAATACCATTTCTCCATTCTTCTACAACTTTCTCATCCAACGATTTTGTCATTTCAGTTTCAATGAATCCAGGCGCTATTGCATTACACCTTATACCCCTCGATCCAAGCTCAGCTGCAACAGATTTCGTGAATCCGATGAGACCTGCTTTGGAAGCAGCATAATTTGCCTGTCCTGCATTTCCTTTGACGCCGACAACAGATGACATATTTATAATTGACCCAGAACGAGCCTTCAGCATTGGAATCTGTGCGGCTTTTGTTAAATTGAAAGCAGATTTAAGATTTGTATTGATTACGTCGTCCCACTGCTGTTCAGACATTCTCATTAACAAGGTATCTCTTGTAATACCGGCATTATTCACGAGCGCGTCTATTGTTCCAAACTCTGAGATAACGTCAGCAATTAATTCCTGAGCATCATCAAAATTTGCTGCGTCCGACATAAAGGCTTTTGCCGATCCACCGTTTTGATTTAATTCTTTTTCTACCTGTTTTGCCTGATCTTGGGTATTCTCATCTCTGTATGTAAATGCCACAGTGGCCCCTTGTCGAATACATTCTTGGGCGATGGATTTTCCTATCCCCTGCGACCCCCCGGTAATTAGTACAATTTTGTTCTCGAGTAATTTCATAATTTGTTTTATATAGACAAATGTAATGAATCCAATAAGATAAAGGAACAAGAACGGTAAATCAAAAACCTCAGATTTACTTTGTAAAAAAAGAATCTTCAATACCTTTATTTACCTCGTAATTATTTAGCTCTAATGAAATAGTTCCTAACTTTCGTTTATCAGACTTCTTTGAAGCTGCTCGATGAGGATTTGAAGCAATGCTCTTTGGCATCTTAAACTCTTTAACATTTACCTTAAATTCAATACCGGAGGGTAGGCCATATTGTTTCTGAGCGTCATATTTGTATGAGACCTTGACATTTCCGCTACTTCGGGTTGTAACCTCTGCAGCCAAAATCAGTAATTCTATTGGTTCTACCCAAAGTTTCAATAGAATAATATCTGATTCACTTGAGTTGGCAATGACAGTAAGTTGCTTAGTTTGCTTTCCCTCGATCACTTTATCACCAGCCAGAACGACCATGTAAGACTCAGGTTGACTCAAAAATATATTCATATCGGTAAACCCTTGTTTTGGAAGAATCGCGATCCCTTTAGAAACCACCTTAAATTTATCCGGAGACTTAAAATATATTTTTGCTTTTGAGGGAAGAATCTTAATCAAAGGAATATCCGCCTTGATTAAAACATCGGCAGAGTAGTCATTGACAAGCTCAAGCTTAGAAACGAGCCGAGCGAGAAGCTCTTGCGCAGTTTGCGAACGGCAGGTGAATGAGACTAAAATTAGACAAACGGATAAAAATAAAACTTTCATTATGTGTTGATATCTTTTCTATTAAACTTCCAAAGTGCTATAATTGTGAATGCAGCGATATGAGCGAGCAATATATATATTGAATTGAATATCTCAGGGCTTGGGATAGGCATCTCGAACAAGCTTCGCCATGCAGACATGTGCGTTGTCAATAGAAATGGCTGTATGGAATGGAAGCTCGCAACATCCAGTGAACCAATGATGGTAAAAAGAATAATAACCGACATTGTAGATACAATCGGACCTATTGAATTGTCTGAAAATACTGAAAAACATATGGACATAGAGGCAATCGCCAACAGCGCAAGATAAGCCAATCCAAAACCGTATAAATAGCGCCATAAAATATCGTCACCAGGAATAATCACTAAGCCATCATTATTCAGCACAATTAAATCCCCAGAGCCAAACATCCATTGCCCAACACCATATGCCATAATGGCCATCCAAAGTGTAAGTAAAAATGTATAAATCGCTCCAGCCAAAAGCTTCGACCCAAGTATTGCAGATCGAGAAATTGGCTTCGTGGCCATCATCCGTAATGTTCCCATAGCAGCTTCTCCCGAAACCAAGTCTCCAGTGACCAATGCCACCAGAAGCGGAACATGGATAATTAACATCTGAAGAATAATAAAGGCCATTAAATTACCATTCAAAATCTCACCATTAAAGCTCAGGGTTTGTTCAAATGAGGCAGTCACAAAAGAAATAAAGCTTTTGCCATCTGCTTTCATTGCCAAAAGAATAATTCCGATCAACAAAGTTAAGGCTCCAAATCCAATATAGCTTCTCGGCTTGGCAATAATTTTAATGAGCTCGTTTATTGTATTCTTTAATAACATATTAAACGTCTTGTATCATTTTAATAAAGTAATCCTCAAGCTTCCTTTTTTGCTCTATACTGTAAATACGTAAACCATTTTTTACGAAACATTCAGCAACATCCGCAATACGTATTTTCGCTATTTCTAACTCTAACTCTTGCTCCGATGCATTCAGCTTAGCTTCTATATTAAAATCCGATTGTAGAAGCTTAATACCTCTTTGGGAATCATCAAGTTGAAAACGCACAACCATTTGTGATGTATTTAAAAGCTCATTCACAGAACCCTCGATCAATGTTTTTCCTTTATTAATAATGACCAATCTATTGGCAATCATTTCAATTTCTGACAGCTGATGGGAAGATAGAATGACAGTTTTACCTTGTTCCTTACTTAATCTCAAAATTAGGTTCCTAATGTCAACAATACCTTGAGGGTCTAAACCCGTTGTAGGCTCATCGAGAATAATCAATTCAGGGTTATGCATTAAAGCTTGGGCGATACCCAAGCGTTGCTTCATACCATGAGAAAAAGTACGAAAGCGATGATTTTCTCGCCCCTCCAATCCGACAAATTCCAAAATATCATTTATGGCGGATTTAGATACCGTAGTTCCGGATATTCTTGCTAGAAGTTCTAGGTTTTTATACGCTGATAAATATTTATAAAAGTCAGGTTTTTCGATAATCGAACCTATTTTGGATAGAACCTCACCCCTATTTGACCGCATTGACTTTCCAAAAAGTGAGATTTCACCTGAATCCTCTTTAATAAGTGAAAGCATACAGCGAAGCGAGGTGCTTTTTCCAGCACCATTCGGGCCAAGAAATCCAAAAACATCATTTTTATTGACTGTAAAGGAAACATCCTTTACAGCTTGGAATCCTTTAAATGATTTCTTCAAATTTCTGACGGCGACTACCTCTTGGACCATAATTTAAAAACATGCCAAGTTACAAAAAGTTCATACAAATGAACCGATTAAATGCCAAAGTGTACTCATTGAAAAAAACATGAACAAATTACTCTTAACCACACTAATGATTACTTTGGTAAATCTTTCCTACAGCCTTGATTCAAAAAAAGAAGCAAGCAATGAACTCAAAAAAGCGGTTTTAAAAAAAGCAGCGTTAAAAGAAGCAACAATATACACCTCAGGGGTTCAACTTCGATCTGACCTGAGCTACAATGCAGTAAAAGGTCTGAATGAAATTATCATTGAAGGTATAAGTCCATCAATTGATCCGCAAACCATTCAAGTTAGTGCCTCAGGCAAGGTTATCATATTAGACAGTAAGTATGGTTTGTTTTATCCAACAAATGCATCCCCAAACAACAACTCAGAAACAATTCAGCTGAAAAATAGCATCAGATTACTCAATGATTCTATAGAAGCAATAGGTTATGAGCTAAGAAATTTAGATGAATCAATTGTGGTTTATAAGGAGGCAAAAAATATCCTCCAGAGCAATGGCCTTGTCAAGAACAAGGGCAAGGTAAATGATTCAATTCAATTATTAAAAGAAATCATTGAATTCTACGCAGAAAAAATGAATAAAATAAACAGAAAAGTTCTAGACCTAAGTAAGCAAAAGAATAAATCAAATAAAGCACTAAGCAAAATGAACCAAAGATTAAACAGGCTTAATGAAAAACTAAGAAAACTTGGGCAAGCGGGAGAGAAACAAGATCCAATTCCGAGAATTACAATATCACTGATCGCAGAGTCAACAACAAATGGTGAGATTAATCTTTCTTATTTAGCTAAAAATGCAGGATGGATACCTCTATACGACATTAGAAGTAAATCAGCTGAAGGTAAAATATTTATGAACTACAAAGCCCAGGTTCATCAAAACACGGGATTAGATTGGAAAAATATTAAACTTAATATTTCCACGAATAATCCATACGCAAATAAAACAAAGCCTGAACTAAACCCATGGTATATAAGCTATATGACTTACAGAAATGACTTAAAAGAAAGAGAAAATAAAATTTACGAGCTAACAACTGTTCCATCTAGAGCCATTAAAAACATGGGATACTCTTACATATCAGAGGACACCGAAGCAGAAGCTATCGACGCTAATGAATTTACATCGATCACACATCAGCTCACAGCCGCAGAATTTAAAATTGACTTACCCTACAACATCACTTCTAATGGAGAAAAGCACATGGTACTTATCCAAAAGTCAGCGCTTGAAACCAACTTTAAATACTATGCCGTACCAAAATTAGATGCATCTGTGTATTTGGTTGCTGAAATGCTAAAAGTAGATCAGCTACAACTGATTCCCGCAAAGGCAAATATATTTTTCGATGGGTCTTATATCGGTGAAACCTTTATAGACCCAACCACAATGAATGACACTTTATATCTATCTCTTGGGAAAGATCCCAACATTGCGATTTCAAGAAAGTTAATATCCTCTAAATGCAAGGAAAAAACCATAGGCGATAAAATCGAGAAATACCTGGCCTACTCTATTGAAATAAAAAATATGAAATCGACTCAGGTTGAGGTTGTTATCCAGGATCAAATTCCAATCACCACAAATGAAGATATAGTTATTGATAAAATCAATGCCGGTAAAGGTAAACTAAAACAAAGGACCGGATTGATAGAATGGAAAACCATACTAAAACCAACAAATCAAAAAACATATAATTTTGAGTATCGAATCAAATTCGATAAAGACAAGCAAATAAACATCTAAAGAAAAGCCCGAGAGGGCTTTTTCTATTTTATGAAGATGCAGCTCCAAATCAAAAGCTTTTCTAACTTTGTGGCCCCAATCAAATGGTTTGTTTAAACTATTTGTTTGTGAAAAGCATTTTATTACAGCTGTTAATCAAGTAAAGTGATGTTTTTAAATATAATATTATAGCATATGAGTAAAAAGAGAAATTTAAAACCAGAAAGTCTCATGATGTCTCATGGTTATAAACCTGAGCTATCTGAGGGTTCGATTAAATCTCCCATATTTCAAACCTCCACGTTTGTTTTTAAAAATGCACAGGAAGGAAAAGCTTTTTTCGAAGTAGCTTACGGCTTGAGAGAAAAAGAAACGACCGAAGAGGTTGGTCTTATCTACAGTAGGATTAACAATCCAGACCTTGAAATTCTTGAAACCCGTTTAAAACTCTGGGACAAGGCGGATGACTGCGCAGTTTTTGAAAGTGGTATGGCAGCGATTTCTACGGTTTTACTTGAATTCCTATCACCCGGTGATGTCTTGCTATACAGCTCTCCTCTTTATGGCGGCACAGACCATTTTATTAAAGAATTCTTGAAAAAAATTGGTGTTCATACGATTTCATTTACCCCAAATGACTCTCAAGAAGATATTGTGAAACGTCTGAAGAATTCAGGAATGGCAAATAAGCTTTCCATGGTTTACATTGAAACACCTGCTAATCCAACAAATGCATTGATTGATATCGATATGTGCAAGGCATTAGCCGACAAATATTCAACTAATGATAAAAAAGTTCACTTGGCTGTTGATAACACCTACATGGGGCCATTGTGGCAACATCCCTTAGAACATGGAGCAGATATCGCAATTTATTCCGCAACCAAGTATATTGGAGGTCACAGCGATTTAATTGCTGGCGCTTGCTGTGGAAACCAAGAGGTAATATCGCGTGTAAAAGTATTAAGAACATTTTTAGGAAATATGGCAGCACCACATACTGGGTGGTTGCTTATGAGAAGCCTTGAAACTTTGAAAATCCGTATGGAACAGCAAGCTGAAAACGCGCAACATGTTGCCAATTATTTAAAGGACCATCCAAAAGTTGAAAAAGTATACTACCTAGGACTGATTCCAGAGGGAACAGAAGAACATACAATATACAAGAAACAGTATGACTCTCCTGGAGCAATGCTCTCTTTCGATATTAAGGGAGAGGAGAAGGATGCTTTTGCTTTTATAGATTCGTTAAAACTCATTAAGCTGGCGGTAAGTCTTGGCGGGACCGAATCGCTCGTTGAGCATCCTGCGACAATGACACATGCCGGAGTCGACCCAACATTTAGACAGGAGCTAAGTATCACAGAAAAACTCATTAGAATCTCTGTTGGTGTTGAGCATTATGAAGATCTAATATGGGATATTGAACAAGCATTAGAAAAGGTATAGCAATGAAAATATATACAAAGAAAGGGGACAAAGGAAAAACTGGATTAATTGGAGGAAGTAGGGTTTCTAAGAATGATTTACGTATAAACGCATACGGAACCGTAGATGAACTTAATGCCCATGTTGGTTTATTAAGAGACCTTATCTTGGACAACGAGCTAAAGTCAAATTTAAT
Organism: uncultured Flavobacteriales bacterium; assembly: GCA_913051935.1. GTDB lineage: Bacteria > Bacteroidota > Bacteroidia > Flavobacteriales_D > Crocinitomicaceae > UBA952. The sequence goes on along the minus strand of CAJXCU010000023.1, from coordinate 2,567 downwards.
TGAAATTCAAGATAGGTTATTTACAGCAGGTTCCCTTTTAGCTGTGGGTGAAAAAGGCACAAAAATGAAGCTTCCAGAACTAATCGAAGCAGACATTCATTGCCTTGAGTCATGGATAGACGGTATGGACAAATTGTTACCCCAAATGAAGTCATTTATTTTGCCAGGAGGACATGTCACTGTTTCCACCTGCCATATCGTAAGAACAGTTTGCAGAAGAGCTGAACGGCTAATTGTTGAACTCTCGAATCAGGTTGATGTATCACCTATAGTTGTGGCTTACTTTAACCGGTTAAGCGATTATTTCTTTACCTTAAGTAGGAAATTAAGTATGGACTTGAATGCTGAGGAAACACCCTGGATTCCGAAATCATAGATATATTCCTCAGAAATCTCTTTTTTTTCTTGGATAATTTGAAATAAAGTTTACTTTTGCCGAGAATTGAAAAACATTAGCAAATGTACTGGACTTTAGAATTAGCATCCTACCTAGAAGATGCGCCTTGGCCAGCATCGAAAGATGAACTTATTGACTTCGCAATAAGAACAGGAGCACCTATGGAGGTTGCCGAAAACCTTCAAGATCTAGAGGATGAGGGTGAAATATATGAAAGCATTGAAGAAATATGGCCTGACTATCCATCAAGAGAAGATTTTCTTTTTAATGAGGATGAATACTAAACCATCTTCATAAACCCAGGAGATTGATATGAATTTTCTGGGCCACTTATACTTTTCTAATAATAATTTAGACCTTATGGTTGCCAATCTTTTTGGCGATTTTTGTAAAGGGAAAAGTTATCTTGATTATCCAATTGAAACACAAAAAGGTGTACTATTGCATAGGGCTATAGATTCATTCATAGACAATCATGCTTCAGTTATAGCCGTACGACAAAAACTATACACTCCCCTACCCAAAGTTTCTGGAATTGCGATAGATTTATATTTCGACCATCTTTTAGCAAAAAACTGGCAGATGTTTCATCACCTCACTTTAACAGATTTTTTGGTTTTGTTCTACGACCACACATTAGTTACTGAACTGACTTATCCATCCGATTTCCTTCTTTTTATTAAGAAACTCCGCGAAAGTAAATGGATGAACTATTATGCGAGTGAATTCGGATTTCAAAAGTCCTGCGAAGGTGTTTCTAGACGTTTGTCTTTTGACAATGAACTAATAAACGCTCCCATCCACATTGCACCTTATAAACATGATCTTTTTGAAGCTTTCAACAAATACATGAAGGATGCGCAAAAACGATTCATGACCTCTTAATTCATTCAGGAAATGAAGCGTTTATTTTTTATAATCACTAAACCTTTTGGTTTTGTATAATTATTGTTTTGCTTGCTTAGAAGCTTCCTTTTCTATTTTGGCACGAAGGGAAATCACCACAAATGAGAGGGACTGAACTTTATACCGCCTTGTGAGTTAAGATATTGAAAATACAAGATAAATAATGTAAATACTTATCAGTAACACTCCTTCTATTCTTCTCAGCTTGCGGCTTAGGAATAAAAACAAGCCCAACAGAAGCGTTACACCTATCATTATTGGAAGATCCGTTGTCAAAAGATTTCTATGCGCACCTAAAGGCTTCACAAGACTCGTTATCCCCAAAACAGCGAATATATTAAAAATATTACTCCCGATTAAATTACCTATTGAAATGCTGCTTTGCCCCCTCAAAATTGCAATTAAGGAAGTTACAAGTTCGGGTAGTGATGTCCCCAAAGCGACAATAGTTATACCTATAACAAACTCCGAAATATGAAAATATTCCGCAATTGCTACTGAGCTACTTACAAGAAATTCAGATCCAAAATATAAACCTGTAGCACCTAAAATAAGATACAATGGAATCATCCTTGTACTTAGCGCATCATCAGCTTCTTCCTCCTCTACATTTGAGTGCCGATAACGAATTGACAGTGTAATAAGCAATAGTAGACCTGAAATAAAAAACAAGCCATCCACACTATCAATCTCACCATCTAAAGAAAACCCATAAAACATAATTGAAGAAACCAACATAACACACCAAGGGAAAAGATATCGATTTGACTCAATTTTTATAGAGCGAATGATAATGGTAAGGCCGAGAACTAAAGCAATATTTGCAATATTAGAACCAATCACATTCCCGATTGCAATACCGGCACTACCTTGAAAAGCTGCATTTAAGCTTACTAAAAGTTCGGGGGCTGAGGTACCAAAAGAAACAACAGTTATACCGATTAAAAATGGAGAAACATTAAGTTTTGCCGCCAAAGAGGCAGAGCTTTTGACCAATAAATCTCCCCCGACTAGTAGAAAAACAATTCCAAGAAGAAGAAATACAATTACCATTAATAATTCTCAATATGAAGCAGATAAAATATAATCTACTTCGTTTGTAATAAATCTGCTCCAGTTTGATTCACAGCCGACTTGTCTAGACGAATTTTTGTTTTCTCGGTTTCAATTAACACTGTTGTATCCGTAACCTCTAAAATCCGACCATGAATTCCCCCAATACTTACGATATGATCTCCTTTCGCGAGACCCTCTCTAAATTTCT
>CAJXCU010000022.1 GCA_913051935.1 uncultured Flavobacteriales bacterium | reverse complement strand
AAAGAATGAATCCTGATTATCAATTAATGTTAATTGCTTGGGCTGGAGTTGCAGCTTGGGTTGCGTTTGTGATCTTTTCAAATAGAAAAATACATCCGAAAGCTTTATTTGCTCTATTTATGGTCGAGCTATGGGAGCGTTTCAGCTACTATGGTATGCGAGCGCTTCTCATCTTATACATGACAGCGAGTGTCATTGATGGTGGTTTTGCCTTTGACGATGCCAAAGCTTATGGAATATATGGAGCATACGGCGCACTGGTTTATTTAACACCTCTGATTGGAGGATTCTTTGCAGATAAATTAGTGGGTTTCAGAAAAGCCATTGTTTGGGGAGCTATTTTAATGGCTATTGGACAGTTTACACTGTTTTTAAGTGGGAATGCAAATGAAATCTCCTTTTACATAGGATTGGCTGTATTGGTTGTCGGGAACGGTTTCTTCAAGCCAAATATTTCAAGTATGATTGGACGCTTCTACGAAGAAGGTGATAAACGTCGTGATGGTGCATTTACCTTGTTCTACATGGGGATAAATATGGGTGCTTTCCTTGCCCCATTGACATGTGGTGCAATTGGAGAAAATGAAGGATGGCAATACGGATTTTTGACTGCAGGTATAGGTATGGTTATCGGATACCTTGTATTTATTTGGGGATCAAAACAAGGAATCTATGAGGACGTCGGCAACGGACCTGATGTCGAATTAGAAAAGCCCATAATCCCTGGTTTATCCAACAAATTATTACCTGCTGTTTCGACGGTGATCATGGTTATATTGGCATCAACGCTCATTGTGTATAACGATATTGTTGATGTGATTTTGGTTGTTTTAGCCATCTTGGTCATTGGCTACCTCCTTTATGAGGCAGGTAAGATGGAGCTCCAAGCAAAACAAAGAATTTGGGTTGTGGTTGTACTTTTGTTCTTCACAACAGTATTTTGGACCTTCTTCGAGCTAGCTGGTTCTGCTTTGAGTCTTTTTACGGCAAGAAATGTAGATCGATCCTTGTTTGGCTATGAAATCAAAACAACTTTTTTCCAATCCTTCAACCCCTTGTTTATTATGCTTTTTGCACCAATATTCTCTTGGGTTTGGATTAAGTTATCCAATGCAAATAAAGAACCCGCCGCACCTTACAAATTTGGCATGGGCTTGGTCCTATTAGGCCTTGGATTTCTTGCACTCAATCTTGGAGGAGCTTCTGCAACTGCGGGAATGATTCCGGCGATATTCATGGTCCTTCTTTATTTGCTCCATACCATAGGTGAGCTAACACTCTCACCAGTTGGACTTTCTTTGGTAACTAAGCTTTCTCCACGTCACATGGTCGGATTTCTTATGGGGATCTGGCTGCTTTCTTCTTCACTTGCACACCAGGGAGGAAAGCATATTGCAAAATTGACTACGGTCAATGAGAAAACAATTGTACAGAGCGAGGCATTTAAAACTTCAACAATGGATGAAGATGTAAAAACATTACTGCTTACAAAGAAATTTACGGATAAACTTGATGATAGCTCTATTGAGTCTGTATTGACAGATTCATCCTTTATATCAGAGCTTAACCTAAAAGGGAATAAATCCTACTCCAAGTCAAATGTATATGTTAAAGAAGCACTTGAAGAAGCTGAAAACTATAAGGGAATGAAAAAAGAAAAAATGCTGAGCGCAGCAAGGGTTAGCTTTATAACTTATGAGGAGAACACAATCAAAGCGGATACGGTTTCCCAAAGCGAATTGAAAAAGCTAACGGAAAACACACCGGGAACAGCCGTAATAAATTCTATAAGAAGCGAATCATTGAACAAAGGATTAAGTGTTTTTGAAATGCTCGGTTTTATTGCAATGGCTTGTGGATTGATCTTATTTTTAATTGGGAAGCCAATTAAAAAATGGATGCACGGCATCAACTAAAAATAAATAAAGGCTGCCGTGTGCAGCCTTTCTTATTTTCTTTTCATTACTTAACATACAAACATGAAAAAAACAATCGGTTTAATCGGATTATTCATTTGCGGTCTCATTTTTTCATTGAAAAGCCAGACAAAAGTTGAAACCTCAAACTATCTCAATAATGGTGCTGAAAACAGGACCATTTCATTTAATGAGCTTGAAGGAATATTCTACGCTTCTGAAGATCCAAATTTGACAGTCACCTTTGAAGGAATGTATGATTATGCTGTTTATTTTGATGCGAATGATACGGAGCTTCTTTCAAATACAAATATTTTCTTGAAAGATTTACAAAGAGGGGACCACACGATTACCTTAAGGAAGAAAAATGCAGCAGGCAATATTGAGGAGATCAGCAAATCATTTAAGGTGAAAGCCGCAAGACCCTGGCTTTCAAATGATGCCTCGGTTTTTGGATTGTTGATGATTGTTCTATTTTTCGTTTTCAAGACCGCGAAAAGTGAGCGAAGTTATTTTAAAAAATTCTACAAGGTCGTGCCCGCACTTTTGCTATGTTATTTCATTCCGGCGGGACTAAATTCATTTGGGGTCATTTCTTCAGAAGAATCCAACCTGTACTTTATAGCTTCAAGGTATCTATTACCTGCGAGTTTGATATTATTGTGCTTGAGTATAGATATTCCGGCAATCAAAAGACTAGGCTCTAAGGCGATTATAATGTTTTTTGCAGCTACAGCAGGAATTGTAGTTGGCGGGCCACTTGCACTTTACGTCGTTTCTTTATTTGCCCCAGAGGTCCTTGATGGAGAGATTTGGCGGGGACTATCTACTGTTGCTGGCTCATGGATCGGTGGCGGAGCGAATCAAACCGCTATGAAAGAAATATACGGCGCCAGTGATCAAATGTTTTCTGCAATGATTGTTGTTGATGTATTTGTCGCAAATTTATTTATGTCCGTGCTACTTTTTGGAACTGGATACAACAAGAAATTAAATCGCTTTTTTAAGGCCGACGACTCTGCAATTGAAAGCCTGAAAACCAAAATGGAAGAATTCCAATTGAGTGTCTCAAAAATTGCAAGCTTTAATGACCTCATCTATATGTTAGGAATCACTTTTTTCTGTGTGGGTATTGCACACTTTGGAGCAGACTATATTGGACCATGGATATCGGAAATCCTCAACGGTATGGAAAATCAGACAGCAGCACGATTGATGGTTTCTTTTGGCAATGGTTTCTTTTGGCTGGTGGTACTTTCTACTTTGTTCGGAGTTGGTCTCTCATTTACCAAATACCGAGAATTTGAAGGTGTTGGCGCATCAAAAATAGGTAGTGTATTCCTTTATGTTCTGGTTGCTACAATAGGTATGAAAATGGATATTATGGAGTTAATTGCAAATTGGGGTGTATTTAAATTCTTGCTCTCAATCGGTTTGATTTGGATTATGGTTCACGCCTTATTCCTTTTTGTTGTTGCAAAAATTATTAAAGCCCCTTTCTTTTATGTAGCTGTGGGAAGTCAAGCAAACGTCGGAGGAGCAGCCTCTGCCCCAATTGTTGCCAGTGCCTTTAGTCCGTCATTAGCTCCAGTTGGAGTGCTACTTGCGGTGCTTGGATATGCTGTTGGGACATTCGGCGCCATTCTATGCACCCTGATGATGCAAGCACTCTCGGTCTAAATTCAAATGACCTAATTTAAGGTACCTATTCTTTTACTGACCAAAGATTCGACTTTTTGACAAAATTGTAACGGCATAAAGGTGCGCCACTCAAGCTCTTCTAGCTCTCCACCCATCACAAAATAATGATCGAGGTTCGCTGAAATAAATTCCTTAACCACATGCTCATGAAAATTTACCATGGCAATCCAACCATCCTCAACGTCGTCAAACCATTCATCATAATAACATTCATCAGAGGCATGAAAATTCAAAACATTTTCACCAATTAAAATAAACTTATCTATACCCGTTTTCATAATTGGTTCTACTACGTCTCTTTTTAGCAACATAATATCATTTTCAATGGCGTCATTCCACTCACCTATGAGCTCAAGGACTGCATGGCCTAGATCATAATCTACGAAGAGCACTTTAACAAAAAGCGTTGGTGAACCAAAGAAATCCCATTGCGGGTGTATCAGAAAATTATAGATACGATTAGAATACTCAAACTCACTATAAACCCTTTCATAAAATGGCGAAGAAGGATCCTCTGAGGCAATGTAATAACCTCTCCAGTTGTAGTGTGGCTCAATAAAGTGCATGCTCAAATTTAGTCAAGTGAATTGATATATTCTTATTAATTTTAAGGAACTTTTTAAACGCACATTTTATGCGCATTTATATCTCTATTTTAGGTACAGTCTGTTTACTTTTAGCATGCTCAGCGGAAGAGAAAAATGCTTCTAAAACTGATTTGAAAGAAAATTGGCAGAAGGGAGCAACCGCTTTTTTGTCAAGTGAAACGAATCTCCTTTCGTTTGGGGTTATTGACATAAATCAACTACTTACAAAATCCATTTATGATTCAGAATTATCTGAGTCAGGTCTAGTTCCTTTGGATATGATTGAAGACTATTCGAAAGTCATTCGTACTGAATTACCAATTTACTATGCAGTAAAATCCGATACCACAGGTGATTTAACCGACCCGGAGTTGGTCGTGCTTTGTAAAATAAAAAATACAGATCTCGCAATCGAAACGATAAAAAAAGATTTCCAAATCGGAGAAGTCATTAACGAAAATAACGTAAAATTCATCCTTGAAAACGAAATCAAAATGGGTCTAACAGAAAGTGAAATGATCCTTCTGATATCGGAAAACATCACAAATGATGAGGCAAAGATTAGCATTCAAAATACAATAGATGCTTTACAGAGTAATAAAACCAATAAAGGTATCACGGAAATCATCACGGCTAAGGAAGACATCATATTTGCTTTGAATATTGAACCTATACAAAAATATGTTTCACCTGTATCAAAAACTGGAGATTTGAAGACCAATAAAAGCATGACAGGTACAATTACCATGCAGCTAAGCTTTAAAAATGGTAAAGTCATCATGACCAATAAAAACTACTTATCAAAGGAGTTGACGGAATCTAATTTATTTGCTAAAAATAGCAAGCAAATGGTGAATAAACTCGGTGCAGGTTCTCCTATTGCTGCACTTACCATGGCGCTTGACATGCAAGGGCTAGAAAAACTAAAGCGACAGTACCTTCCAAAGAGTATTTCAAATACAATACAGGATTCAGACCTAGACCCTAGTTTAAAAAACTTAGTACCTAAAGAGTTATCAATAATCGAAGCTTTCATCCAAAAAGACGGAATTCAAAATTATATCAATGGAAACGTAGCCTTTGGACAATACTCAAATGATGGAACTCACACGGAATATAGTGCCTATTTAGGTATTGGTTCAGGTTTTGCAGAAATCCTCAAAAACGAATTTCAACCAATGAGCGGTTTTTTTCATTCACTAGAAATAGATGATACGAAAATGGAACTTTACACTTCCAAAACAAACGGAGAGCAGAATGAGACGAATACATTAAAATTAAAACCGGAGTTTAAAGATTTGGGAGAAAAGCCAATATCTGCGTTTTTGGATATTGAAAGACATCCTTACAAAGAGCTATTATGGAATGACAAAGTAAGTAAGCGAATCGTCGAGCTATTGAAACATGTTACCTTAAATGCTGACCTTGAGGGAGGAGAGCTTATTTTAACAATGAAAGACGGGCAAACTAATGCAATAACTCAGCTCGCCAACCTAATTCCAAGTCTCATTCTAGGTTCTATATTTCAGTAAATATGGGTAAAGATAAATTGTGGCGGTTTTCGGAGATAAAAAGGTTTCCAAATGTAATAGAGGCCCCATTTTCAGAAACTTTTCCGCAAAAAGGAAAATGGAAAAAAGAAATTTTCAAAAACGACAATCCCATTGTTTTAGAGCTTGGCTGTGGCAAAGGAGAATATGCCGTTGGACTGGGTAAAATGTTTCCTGAAAAGAACTTTTTGGGTGTAGATATAAAGGGCAATAGAATGTATATCGGCGCTAAGGAGGCACTAGAAAAGAATATGCATAATGTGCAATTTTTGCGGACCAGAATTGACTTCATAGAAAACTTCTTCGATAAGGACGAGATTGACGAAATTTGGTTGACCTTTTCAGATCCACAACCTAAAAAACCCAGAAAAAGACTCACATCTCCTCTTTTCATTGGTAGGTATCGGAAATTCCTAAAGAAAAATGGTTTAATTCATGTTAAAACAGACAGCGATGTATTGTTCGAATATACTGAAGAACAGATCAAAAATGAAGATTACGGATGTCATGCGCTAACCTGGGACCTTTATGGTTCATTTCAAGATCAAATTTCAAATGAAGAAAAAGAAATTTTTAAAATCAAAACCCACTACGAAGAGCTTTTTACAGGCAAAGGGTCTGTAATAAAGTATTGTTGTTTTGAAATTTAGCTTACTTATCTAGAACTTTGGATATTCTAAAGTAGTCAGAATCGCTTTTGGGAGCATTTGAAAGAGCATTTTCTTTTGTCAATGTTTGGTTAGAGACATCTTCTCTCAAAACATTCACATTTTCATTCATGAAAATAAGGGGTTCAATATTTTCTGTATCGATTTCGGAAAGTTTATCCATAAAATCGATTATTTTCTCCATGTCTCCTCTAATGGCCTCTAGCTCTTCACCTTTGAATTCTAGACGGGCAAGGTGCGCTATATGTTTGACAATATCATCTGTTACTTTCACGAAGTAAAGTTAATCATTTCTTATTGTTCAATACAAATGAGGATATTCCTTTTTTAAAGGGGCTTCAACACGCTCAAAGCAGACTTTATTGAGGTCGGTATAGCTCATTGTTTCAACCTCTTGCTTTGATATATGCTGACCAATATAAAATCTTGATATTCCCGGCCTGGCAGGACCAAAAATATCCGTGGGGTCAGAAAATAATAAATGATTGGTGGTAAATGTAATCGGAACGATGGGTACTTTTGCCTCCTTTGCAATTTTAAAGGCCCCATTTTTAAAAGGAACCATCTTTGGAATGTTTTCAGCAGGAATTGTGCCTTCAGGAAAGATGACCAAAGACCAACCCTCCTGAATAGCCTCAAGGGCTAATGCAAAGGATAGACCTACCTTTTTACGGTCAAACCTAAATACGGGAATATTTAAGTTTTTAAAATACGTTCGAATGATTGGATAAGTTAAAATCTCGCTTTTGCCTAAAAATACAAATGGATGCTTCGGTAACATAGAGTACATGAAGAAAATATCCAAATACGAGGTATGGTTCGCCACAATGATATATGGTCCCTCAGGAAGTCTTTCATTTTGGACATTGCGTACGATATAAAGACAAAAAATACGCATGAGCCAGCTCCAAATCATAAATAACTTAAAGCTATATTTCTTCCATGATTTCTTAAAAAGGACCAAACGAAAAAAAGGATAAAGCAAAATAGCAAAGACAGAAAACACCAAAAAGATGTAGATCTTCCATAAATTTCGCAAGAATCCAAAGAGAAATTTCATCACAAAGAAAATTAAGAAAAAGTTTTGGAAATCAACGGAAATATATTTTCTACTTTTACATTAATTCTTATGGCACGAATATTAACCGGAATACAGAGTACAGGAACCACACACTTGGGAAATCTTCTCGGTGCGATTATACCTGCAATCCAACTTGCAAAAAATAGCAAAAACGAATCCTTTTTATTTATTGCAGACCTGCATTCCCTCACACAAGTTAAGGATCCGGATATATTAAAAGAAAATACGTATCGTACAGCTGCGGCTTGGCTATCATGTGGTTTAGACCCCTCAAAAACAACTTTTTACAAGCAAAGCGATATACCTGGAGTCACCGAATTAATGTGGCACTTGCTTTGTTTTTACCCATATAAACGACTCACCCTAGCGCATTCCTTTAAAGATAAAGCAGGCCGTCTTGATGATGTGAATGGAGGATTATTTACCTACCCCATGCTCATGGCCGCTGATATTCTTCTTTATGACGCACAAATTGTTCCAGTAGGTAAAGATCAAAAACAGCATATTGAGATGACACGAGATGTTGCCACTAAATTCAATCTTCAGCTCGGTAAAACCTTTGTAATCCCAGAGGAAAAAACGACTGAGGAAACAAAATTAGTTCCAGGAACAGATGGGCAAAAAATGAGCAAGTCTAGAAATAATCTTATTGATATATTCCTTCCAGAGAAGAAACTTCGAAAGCAAATTATGTCTATTGTCTCAAATAGTGAGGCACTAGAAGATTCAAAGAACCCCGATAAATGTACCATTTTTGCCCTCTACTCTATTTTAGCTGACAAGGAATCCATTTTAACAATGAGGACGAATTATGAAAAGGGAGGTTATGGATACGGTCATGCAAAGCAAGCGCTGTTCGAGCTAATTATTGAAAAATTCAAACTAGAACGAGAGAGGTACAACTACCTCATGGAGCATAAAGATGAAATCGATGAGGCGCTTTCGATAGGTGCAAAAAAAGCCAAGGTTGTGGCGTTAGAAGTTCTTAACAGAGTTCGTCAGAAAGTGGGCTATGCAAATGGCTAGGTAACCTTGTTGTGGCTGATGCTTCTTTGTCTTGAGCATTTGTGTCGACCAACTGTAAATACGCGTTTTGCTTGATGCTTTGTCCCCCTTCCCTGCACTCTTCTTCTCCAACGTTTCCAGCTGCTATTTTTTAATTCAGAACGCATGAGAACAATCACCTCTTTTTCTGTCAGCCCAAACTGAAACTCTATCGCATCAAATGGAGTTCGATCCTCCCATGCCATCTCAATCACTCTGTTGATGTCCCGTTCATTCATGACATAAAAACAATACGTCGAATCAAAATGTTTAATTTATCGTGAAAACACTTAAAAAAGAAAATTTTCCTTCAAAAAAGTGTATCGTTTGTAAAAAAGATTTTTTGTGGCGAAAAAAATGGAAGTCTTGCTGGGATGAGGTTAAGTACTGCAGTGAACGCTGCAGAAGGGCCAAAAGGGCCTAACGTATCACGGGACAATTATTTCCCTTACCCAATCGAAACGTGAGCATACCTCCCGCATACACATACCAATCCTTATTTGTAGAGTTCCCTCGTCTCCCTTGAAAAGAACCATCAAGACTCCTATTTGATAGAGCAACAGCATCTGCGCCATTAATCGCCGCCAAGGCAGCGGCATCCATATATGTATCAGAACCCACATCATCGATATAATCAGTGAAGGTTTTACGGATGGCGATGTCTATATTAAATGAACAATACTTTCCTAAAGATAATTTGACGCCCAATCCTAAAGGGATGCATAATTGATATTTACTGTACGGTTTGATGTCACCTTTGGAGCTCTGACCTTCCGTTCCTAAGGATTGTAAAGCTACCATTTCGCCATTGTATTCTGTTTCGGGATTCATATGAAAGAAACCTAGCTGAGTAATCATATATGCGGTTCCGATGTAACGTCTATTGCCAAATTGAAAAGGCATATAATGAAACTCAAGTCCGCCTGCCAGCTCTTTAATCTGAGACGTGAAATTTAAATTCCTATTCACAATCAATGCCTGACGCGCATCGCGATCATCTGCCGCAATATTTCCATACGTCGCATTGAAACGTAAGGTCATTCTAGAATGTACGTTGAAACGATAAACCAAACTGCCTGCAAGTTTACTTTTGTAAAATGGTTTAAACTGATTCAGGTCACCTATGTAAAACATCGTTCCTACATGGACGCCAATCTCAGATCGGGAAAAAAAATTAGGCTGTTGTGCACGCAGTAAACAAGCAGAAAACAGGATAATTATAAGGAGACCTCTAGTAATCACAGTAAATAAACGATTCGAAAGCCATTTTATTACGCTTTTCAGCCTACAAATTTAATTTTTTTGAGCACGCTTCCTATCCATCTCCTTCAGAAGAATTTTTCGAATCCTGAGCGTTGAAGGTGTAACCTCAACATATTCATCACGCTGAATATATTCCAAACACTCCTCCAAACTAAATATTCTTGGCGGCGCAATACGTACCTTATCATCTGCTCCGGAGGAACGCATATTCGACATTTTCTTTGTCTTTGTAACATTGACACACAAATCACCGGTTCGAGAATTTTCTCCGATGACCTGACCTTCATAAATGTCCTGATTTGAACCAATAAAGAAGGTCCCCCTCTCTTGTAGATTGTTCAATGAAAACGGGATAGACTTACCCAACTCCAAGGATATAAGTGATCCATTCTGACGACCAGGAATTTCTCCTTTGAAGGGCTGGTATTCGATATACCGATGCGTCATAATTGCTTCTCCTGCCGTTTGTGTAAGTAAATAATTTCTCAACCCAATAATTCCACGGGAAGGAATATGAAATTGCATAACCATTCTTGCGCCCTTCGGCTCCATATTGAGCATTTCGCCTTTTCGTTTTGTAACAGCTTCAACAGCAGTTCCACTAAACTCATCAGGTAAATCAATAGTCAACTCCTCTACGGGTTCACATTTTTTGCCATCAATTTCTTTGAGGATAACTTGTGGTTGTCCTACCTGAAGCTCATAACCTTCGCGTCTCATAGTTTCAATTAGCACGGACAAATGAAGAACACCTCGTCCGTAAACCAACCATTTATCGGCCTTGTCTGTTTCATGGACCCGCAATGCGAGGTTCTTTTCAAGCTCTTTGGTCAAACGTTCTTGAATGTGTCTTGAGGTAACAAACTTACCCTCCTTTCCGAAAAAAGGAGAATCGTTAATAGAAAAAAGCATAGACATTGTAGGTTCATCCATATTAATGGTCGGGAGTGCCTCAGGATTCTCAGCATCACATATTGAATCCCCAATTTCAAAACCTTCGATTCCTGTAACTGCACATATGTCTCCAGGTGTTACAGATGAAACCTTTATACGCTGAATCCCTTCAAAAATAAAAAGCTCTTTTATACGGTGACGTTCCTGAGAGCCATCTCTTTTTGACAAAATAATTGGCATATTTTCTTTCAGCTCTCCTCGCGTTAGGCGACCAATCGCGATACGCCCCACATATGACGAGAAATCTAGTGAGGTGATCAACATTTGGGTATTTCCTTCTGCAATTTTTTTAGGTGGAAAATAACTGAGTACCTCATCTAATAAAGGAGTTATTGACCCTGAAGGTGTTTTCCAATCTGTTGACATCCAATTGTTCTTTGCTGAACCGTAAATGGTAGGAAAGTCCAGCTGATCCTCAGATGCATCAAGTTCAAACATCAAATCAAAAACTTTTTCATGCACCTCCTCAGGAGTACAATTTTCCTTATCTACCTTATTGACCACTACCAGAGGTTTTAAACCCATGGAAAGCGCCTTTCCCAAAACAAATCTTGTTTGCGGCATTGGACCTTCAAAAGCATCGACAAGCAAACAAACACCATCAGCCATATTCAATACGCGTTCCACTTCGCCACCGAAATCAGCGTGACCTGGTGTGTCAATGATGTTTATCTTGGTATTCTTATATATTACGGATACGTTTTTCGATACAATGGTAATTCCTCTTTCTTTTTCAAGGTCATTATTGTCCATAATAAGTTCACCTGTTGGACGGTCCCTTTCATTAACAAAATCACCTGCTTCAATCATTTTGTCCACCAACGTAGTTTTACCATGGTCAACGTGTGCTATAATAGCTATATTTCTTATCTCCATTAAAAAAGTATTCAATTAACGACCTCTATGTCTTGATCTATCTGAGCCTGATCGACGACCAGAACCCCCATTTCTATCTCCAGAACGGCGTTCAGAACCTCCACGTCCTCTATCCCTGTTACCTTTGGATCTCTTGCTTCTAAAATTACTACCTCCTGATCTACGAAATCCGCCGCCTGATCTGCGACCTCCAGAACCTCGATCTCCTCCTCTTGAACCTTTCCCACCACCATTTTGGGTATTGGTAACCTCTACGGATAACTTTGTTCCTTCAAATTCAGTTCCATTTACATTTTTAAGAATCCGCTCAGTATGCGCCTCATCTACATCAAAAAATGCATATGAAGTCATGATATCAATTCTACCAATAACGTCTGATTTGATACCAGCCGCATCGCAAACGACCCTTAAAAGCGCACCAGGATTAAGGCCGTCTCTTCGACCGGCACTGAGGAAAAACCTTGTTTTTCCCTCATCCCTAGCCCGCTGACCTTTGTCTTTACGCTCTCCTCTTTCCCGACCAGAATCTTGTTTTGCGCGCTGATTTAAATCACCTGCGCGATCGTAATATTCAATGAATCGATTGAACTCGGCAGAAACAAACTTTTTGATAATCTCCGTCTTGTCCATCGTTTCAAAGGAAGCTAAAATCTGGGGCATAAATTTCTCAATATCCTTTTCCTTTACATTGATGTTTATTGTATTTTGAATCAGCTTCATGAGCTGAATTTCACAAATCTCTTCGGCATTTGGAATTTGACCTTGGCTAAATTCAGTGCGCATTTGCTTTTCAATCGATTTGATTTTAAATCCTTCCTTGGGCGTAATTAAGACCAAAGACTGACCTGTTTTACCCGCTCGTGCAGTTCGACCACTGCGATGGGTATAATTTTCGTTATCGTCTGGAAGGTTGTAATTAATGACATGTGTAATGTCATCAACGTCAATACCGCGAGCTGCAACATCAGTAGCCACTAATATCTGCAATTCTTTACTTCTAAATCGAGCCATTACACGGTCTCGCATAGGTTGAGTTAAATCACCGTGTAAGGGTTCTGCATTGTAGCCTTCACGGGCGAGCTTCTCAGCTACCGTTCCTGTCTCGTGCTTGGTTCTGCAGAAAATCAACCCATATATTTTAGGATGAAAATCAATTAAACGTTTTACCGCCTCATAACGGTCTCTGTCTTTGACCACGTAATATATATGCTCAATGTTTTCATTCGTCTGATTTTTATGACCAATCGATACCTCTAGTGGTTCCGTCATATATGTCTTCGCAATACGCGCAACATCCTTTGGCATTGTCGCTGAGAACAACCAAACATTTTTGGATTTTGGTGTTGTTTCTAAAATATCATCAATGTCCTCCTTAAACCCCATATTCAGCATTTCATCTGCCTCATCCAAAACCACATTTTGAACTTCAGAAAGCTGAATGGCCTTTCTTTTGATAAGGTCAAGAAGTCTTCCAGGAGTAGCTACGATAATTGAAGCTCCCTTTTTTATTTGCGTCATTTGACGTCTAATATCCGCACCACCATAAACCGATACAACAGGACATTTAACATATTTGGCAAAGATTTCTAGATCCCGGGTTATTTGTAGACACAATTCACGAGTTGGACAAATTATAAGCCCCTGTGGTCTATTGGACTTGGTATTTATAGAATTTATTAATGGCAAACCAAATGCTGCCGTTTTCCCCGTTCCGGTCTGTGCTAACCCAACAAAATCACAATCGTCTTTCATTAGGTGGGGAATTGCTTGTTCCTGGATGGGAGTCGGTGCCTCAAAACCCAATTCTTTTAACGACTTCAGCACCTCTTCTCTCAATCCCAGCTCTTCAAATGTCATCCTTAATTATTTAAATTGGGTGCAAAGGTACGGATAAAAGAGTGCCTAGACGATTATTCGCCCTTTATTTACTTGTTGTACAGATATTAAAGGAATATTTATACTAATGTGAGGTGAACTTTTTCTATTTTTGACCAAACTTTTTAAATGGAATTAAAAGAAATTATTTCAATAACAGGTAGACCTGGGCTTTTCAAAGTTGTTGCCCAAGGAAAAAACAATGTGATTGTAGAATCAATTGTAGATAAAAAAAGATTTCCCGCCTATGCCACCGATCGAATCTCGACACTTGGAGACATCAGCATATATACAACCGACGAAGATGTAAAGCTAACCGATGTACTGGCTTCATTTCATGATCATTATGACGGCAAGGCCTGCCCTTCCCACAAGGAGGAGCTCACAGTCCTTGAAGGTTTACTTGAAAAAATTCTTCCCAATTACGATAAAGAGCGCGTATATAAATCTGATTTACGTAAAATTTTTCAATGGTATAATATCCTCATTAAAGCTGGCATCAAAATAAAAGAAATAGCTGAAAAAACAGAGGAATCAAATTCCGATAATGAAGAAAAAACAGTTAAAAAAGTAGCGCCAAAAAAGGCAGCTCCGAAAAAGGCAGCTCCGAAGTCTAAAGGAGGAAAACCTTCTTCAGCTAAAAAATCAGGGCCAACAAAAACTGGTTCGCAAAGAGGTAAATAATCTTATAGCATCATGAAAAAATACCGTCGTTCCTTTGTAGACGACCAATTGGTCATTGATTCATTTGAATCAGTTGAAAAATATTTAAACCTCCTTCTAGACAGAAAACTTGATTCAACCGAAGCTTTAAGACAGTGGCTAAAGGACAAAAGCGAGCTTGAAGCTGTTTTAGAAGAGGATATGGCTTGGCGGTATATTAGAATGTCCATTGATACAGCGAATGAGGCGTTCCAGAAAGCATATACCTTTTTTGTTACTGAAATTCAACCTAAACTAGCACCGATAGATGATGCACTGAATAAAAAATTCATTACGTGTCCCTTCCATGCAGAATTGGCAACAGAAGAGGCATTTGCCATTCACATTCGCAGTGTAAAAAGTCAGCTTGAATTGTATCGTGAAGAAAATATCTCAATTCAAGCCTTTTTGGCAGAAAAAACACAAGAGTTTGGCGCGATAAGTGGTGCACAAAGTATTGAGCACGATGGCAAATCCATTACCATGCAAAAAGCTGGATTGTTTCTTAAAGAGCAAGATGAATCGTTGAGAAAGTCAGTCTTTGAGAAAATGGCCGAAAGACGTGCTGCAGATATTACTGTTCTTGATGATTTATTTGATACGCTTATTGAAAAACGCACTGAATTATCAAAGAATGCAGGTTTTGAGAACTATCGAGACTATAAATTCAAAGAAATGGGGCGTTTTGATTACACAAAGGAATCCTGTTTTGAATTTCATGATTCAGTCGAAAAACACATCGTTCCGCTTGTAAAGAAAATACAAAAGGAAAGGCTATCCAAAATGAATAAGGACCAATTCAGACCATGGGATACAGCTGTGAATGCCGAAGGTAAGGCTCCTCTAAAACCATTTGAAACGGGTCAAGAAATGTTAGATGGAACCATTGCTGTTTTTGAAAAAATAAACCCTGAATTTTCTGGATTTTTAAAAAAAATGGAAGAAATAAAGCATTTTGATCTAGAATCCAAACCCGGGAAGGCCCCTGGTGGTTATAATTACCCTTTGTATGAGACGGGTGCACCATTTATTTTTATGAATGCCGTAGGTTCCCAAGGGGATCTATCCACTATGATTCACGAGGGTGGTCATGCTATCCATAGCTTTTTGACACATGAATTAGAGCTGACAGCATTTAAAAGCTTTCCATCTGAAATAGCAGAGCTGGCGTCCATGTCTATGGAATTACTGACAATGCAGTATTGGGATGAATTTTACCACGAAACAGATGACCTGAAAAGAGCAAAAAAAGAACAGCTTCAGGGAACCATTACAATCCTTCCTTGGATTGCACAAATTGATGCCTTTCAGCATTGGATCTATGAAAACTATGACCACACGGCCTCAGAGAGAACTGCCTACTGGATGGAACTCAATAAAAGATTTGGCACTGGACTCGTGGATTGGACTGGATACGAGGGTACCCTAGCTTCGTCATGGCAAAGACAAATGCATTTATTTGAAGTCCCATTTTACTACATTGAATACGGGATTGCGCAGCTTGGCGCCATTGGTGTTTGGAAAAACAGTAAAACAAATTTTAAGGAATCTATTGAAAATTATAGAAGTGCATTGAGCCTTGGTTACACCAAATCTATGCCGGAGGTGTATGCGAGGGCAGGAATTGACTTTAAATTTTCAGGAGACCACATTTGCACGCTGGCCAATTTTGTAGAGCTAGAGCTCGAAAAGCTTGATACATAATTAGACTGTTTTTTTAAAAATCTGCTTATATTTGCACCCGAAATGGCGAGGTAGCTCAGTTGGTTAGAGCGCCGGATTCATAACCCGGAGGTCGGGAGTTCAAATCTCCCTCTCGCTACAATAACCGACCTATTAAAGGGCCTTGGCGTGATGCTCAAGGCCTTTTTTGCTTTAATAAATTATTTTTAGGCTATATTCGTTTCAAAACTTTTCATCGAGCAGTTCGCTCCCTTTAAATGATTTACATGACGATTATATTAAACATACTTTTCGCTTTACAAACCTTTTCAATGACTGTCAACCCAGAACCACACAATAGGCCGATTACATTATTTAACTTCTCTAAAGGGATAAACATAAAGAACTGGAGAATTGTAAATGACGATGTGATGGGTGGGATTTCGACTTCAAGTTTCAAACTTAGTAAGGCAGGGCATGGCATCTTTCAAGGCGATGTGTCCACTGAAAATAACGGCGGGTTTGCCTCTGTTCGTTACGTCATGGATGAAATGAATATCAAAGCATCAACCACTATCATAATCAAGGTAAAAGGAGATGGTAAAAATTACCAGTTCCGTATCAAAAATAAAATGTCAGACTACTTCTCCTACATCACTACTTTTTCAACAAACGGCGAATGGCAGGTCATCGAATTAAAATTAGAAGACTTTTATGCAAGCTTCCGAGGAAGAAAATTAGAAATCCCAAACTTTGACAAAAAAAGAATTGACCAAATAGCCATTCTAATAGCAAATGGTGCAGATGAAGCATTCAAACTTGAAATTGATAAAATAGAGCTTTACTAGACTAAGGAACATTTACTTAAAAAAATAAAAGTTAATTACAATTTAAATAATGTAGTTCCACACCATTAACGAAAGTCAGATTTCTAATTAAGTGATATATTTGGTCACCGGGCAGATGAGTTAAATTGATTTACGTTTCAAGATTGAATAAATCCTTTTTTCATCTAAAAAATATAATATAAACCTACGATACAAAAATTAATTAAGTAAATTACACATCCGTTTTTGAATCCCTCTTCATTAAGATTTATAGGATAAAAATATTTTTAATGCTACTTTCGAAATGCAAAATTTCTAAAATGAAAAATAATTTATTCTACATATTAATCCTAATGGTTTTAACATCGTGTAGTATATATAATTACAAAACAATCGACTTCCCTAAAGAAAAGTATAAATCAGCATCAGATTTTTTGGATCAGCGTAATTTGCATTCGAGAAAATTAGACAATAGTAAGTTTTATTTTTACGATACACTCGGACGTTTATTTTCAGCAGAAAAAGGAAGTGTAGAAGATTCCTTACTTAAACTTTTAAATGTCAAAAAAAAATCTTTTCACTCAAGCCGAAATGACCGTCAAATGGAGCTCAAAAAGGATGAGACTCATATATTCACAAGCAAAAGGGTGAACTATTCAACCTCCGGAATAAACCAATCAAGGACAACAATTTCAATAAAACTAAATGAGATAGATTCGATTTACAAATATCCACCAACACAAGTGCCTGTTAATGAGTTCCTTTTGAAACAAAGAACAGTAAAAGATATTTTCGATCAAAATGGTTTTTCTAAAAATATAGACGAATGGAAATTTTACATTAACGATCTTGATGACTCAACATTTGAATGTACAAATATAATGATGAACGAGT
Source organism: uncultured Flavobacteriales bacterium (assembly GCA_913051935.1). Lineage (GTDB taxonomy): Bacteria > Bacteroidota > Bacteroidia > Flavobacteriales_D > Crocinitomicaceae > UBA952. Next base: position 20,077 of record CAJXCU010000022.1, on the reverse strand, counting down.
CAACACTATCAGCAATGTTAATTCCTTTTAAAAACAAATCGAAAATGTTGCAACTGAATAAAAATAACCAGTTCCAGAAAAATGAAGTATTCATGAAAATTAATCTTCGGTGCACAAATAAAAACCCGAAAATTTATTTAAAGCCAAATGACATAATGATTGTAGAGAGTTACATGTCACAAAAAGATTTGGATTTTAATAAAAGTGATTCTTTCGGTAAGATATTAAGAACACTTGGAATTATTATTTCATCAGTGTTAGGATTAGGTATTTTAGCTTTTATTGGCCTCGCGATTTCCCTTGGATAAATTAATAAATCGTTTTGCTTAAACTTGACATTGAAAAAATATTATTTACTGAAAAATTACAATGAAAAATAAGCTACTATACCTCTTTATTACTTTTGTACTTGCATCTTGCTCAACGTACAATTACCAAACCAACCAAGATATAGCTATTTATGAACTAAAAACAGAACCAAAAGAAGCGCTCTTTACCGAACGTAAATACACAAAAGGTAGCCATACATTGAAATTTTATATCCACGATCTTGATGATTCAACATTTCAATGCAATAATATTCAAATTTATGATTCGACTTTAGCCGGGGAATTAGAAGCAGTTGAAAGTGATATAGTGAGAGATTCATTATACATGGAAAACACCTACCTGAAGAATGAAGTTCACATAAATATTGACAGGCAATGCACAAATAAAAACAGCCAAATTTATCTAGAAACGAATGAGATAGTTAAACTTCAGAGCTACAATTTAACTCGACAAAGGCAAGGCGTGACGAAAAGAGTGAAAACCTTCCTAATCATTTATTTTAGTCTTAGTTTAATTGCTTTAATTGGTAGTGTAATTTGGCTAAATAGCTTCTTTAGTGGTTGGTAGTATTCACTCATTAAAAACCTCGCAATTATTCAATTATGAAAACTACACGATTTATTATCATATTGAGTGGGATACTGAGCTCCTGTTCACTATACAATTATAAAACCATAGATATTCCAAAAGAGTCCTATAAACCTCCGTATGTTCATCTGGATGAAAGTAATTTAGTATCCAAAAAAACTAAGATTTACATTCATGGTACGAAGAATAAAAATTTTGTTGCAGAGCAAGGCATTTTGAAAGACGCTGAATTCCAACTTGAGAATTTTAAAAAATTAGAAAAACTTCAAGAAAAAATTGCTGTTCGGAACAACCGCCCTGTAGATATAAGACAAGACGAGACCCATCTTTTTTTAAATAAAGACGTAAACCCTCAGAGTAATATTCAAAGCATCACAATACAAACCAGTGAAATAGATTCAATTCATAAGTTTCAACGTCGATGGGTTCCCAAAAATGAATTCGTTTTAAGAAAAAGAGCTAAATCAGCTCTTTTCGACCCAAATGGCTTTGCAAAAAATACGAATAAATGGAAATTTTATATTCAAGATGTAGACGACTCAACTTTTGAATGCAGAAATGTCGGTATATATGACTCAACAATTTCAGCAACGCTAATTCCTAGAAGAATTGAAAGGAAACTTATGTTAAATGAGCAGAACTTGATTCGAAAAAATGAAGTGTACTTGAAAATTAATTTAAGCTGTACAAATAAAAATAGTCAGGTATACCTTAAGCCCAAAAATATAATGGGTGTAGAAAGTTATATGAACCAAAAAGATTTGAACTTTCAGAAGACAGATTTGGCGAGTAAAATAATTGGGACAGTATTAATAACCATCGTTTCTTTGATTGCAGCTGTCATTATAAGTGTCATCATTGCAGCGGCTATCATTTTTTCATGAGAATATCCTATACAAATACCGGTAAAAGCATCTTCGAAAAATTGGTTATTCAGCAATGAATACCTGCTTTCTTGAGTTATCGCTAAATACTACGATTTGAAGCTGGTTTTTTAGTAATTCAGGGATTCTTTGACCTTGTAGATTGTATATCGCTTGAATCGTTAGTTCATCCTGATCCAATATATTCTCAAAAAGTCCTGCACTGCCGATAACCGCATTCCAAGTTACCTCCTCAATGGTGCCGTTATTATCAGTAATCTGCATGGTAATACTCCCCTCGCCTTCGATTTCGTTCGGATAAACATGACAATTTAAATAGTATTGTTGTCCTGAGGTAATATTCAAGACACCAGAGATTACTCCAATTTCGTAGCAATTGGGGAAACAATTTGAAAACTCCCAACCCTCAGGAATATCTGCATCAACAATTAACCAATTCAATGTAGCATCTTCTAATGCATTAAGATTTGTATTGCTTCCCGGTCCAGCACAATTCGTGCAAGCCTCAATATTGACAGTATTTTCATCCACGTTAAAGCTTTGGGCATAAGTATAACTATGGGTCAGTAAAAAAAAAAGAAGTAGATAAAAAGGGAATTTCATTTGACGATATTAAGACTGATTAGGAAATAAAAGTAGTGAAATATTATCCAAACAAAAAAAGCGCCCCGTATGGGACGCTTTTACATTCTTAAAGAAGAATCTTAGTGCTCACCACAGTGAACAACATAAACTGTACCATCAGTAGCTGTGAAGCCCATGTTCTCCATATCTTCCGCTGCATCACCACAGTACTCACCTTCTAATTCTACTTCTTCGCCGTTAGGACCGTCATAATGACATTCGTAACATTCTTCTTTGTTGCAAGCTACACTCGCGATTAGCAGCGTCGCTGCAAAAAACAATTTAGTTTTCATAAGTTAAAATTTAATTGATTATTTATTTATTGATTATTGATTACTTATTTGATTGATTCTTCCCCTCAATACTCCACTTAAGATTGAAATAGAAGCTTCTTCCTGGCTCCATTAAGCCAAGTGACTTTAAATTGGACATGTGATTGATATAGCTCGCGTTCAGCGCATTTCTCACTCCAAACGAAAACTGAACTGGCCATTTGGCATCCCATTTCATTTGGCACCCCAATTGAAGAATATGATAGTCCTCTGTAGACTCTTCAAGCGGACCGATACGGTCCTGACTGAAGAAATAATTGTGCTGAACAATAAGCGAGGCAAAACCGAGTGCTTTTTGTTTAGACAACTCAAACCGCACATTCGAGCGTAAACGCGCTTGAGGCATGAAATAAAGGTCCTCACCTTCAGAATCTAAATCACGTCCGAAGGTATTGGAATAACCCGTTTCAAAATGCAATCGGTGTGCAAAGTGAGGATGGTAATGCACTCTTGCTTCTATTCCATATAGTAGAACAGCGTCTTTGGCAGCATATTTATAAACATCCATACCATCAATGATAGAATCCAATTGTGCAAGCTGGATATAATCTGTTGAGTAGGTTGCGTAAGGGTTCAACATCAGTGAGAAATGCTCATTAACAAACTCATAATTCAAATCAAACTGCACAAAACGCTCAGATTTTAAATTGCGATCACCTAGCTCATAGCGCACCGTACCATGGTGGACACCATCACTCAATAATTCAGATAAATGAGGAGCCCTAGTTCCTGAAGAAACATGCGCAGAAATATCTTTAGTAGACTTTCCTTGCCATTGTTTACGTATACCTATTGCCGCATTGAAATTGGGATAGTCTCCGCTAAAGTCGGCACTTCTAACTTGTCGCATATCATACCTTGCTACAGCGTTTAATTTTACTCCCTTTAAGTCATAAGATAGTGAGCTATATGCACCAATGTCAAATTGATCCGAATCTTGAATTAATTCTGCTTCAGCCCTTGAACCATTTTCATTGGTCTCTAGGATGGTTTGCACTCCGGATAATATTTGAAGTTTTTTATTTGGATTCCAGTGATGTCTTGCTTGAGCGGAGCTAGAATTCAAATACATGTCTATTTCAGGAGTAAATATCTTCTCGCCATGTTCTGCAAGGTTGTTAAAACCGTGATTGACGAAGAATTCCATTTTATTCTTGGCATTCACAAAATAAGTCGCTTTCAGATTCCCAAAGTGGTTTTGTATTTTTTGGTAAGGCAAAGACTCATCTCTGTCCTGATAGTCTATCATAAATGACTCCGCTGAAGGACTAATGTCGTGGGTGTGGCCCGGGATACCTACCCGAGAATTAGAATATAAATAGTTGAGCTCCAAATTCCACTTTCCAGAATTGTAACCCAATTTAAACTTCCCTCCCATGTCTAGCATCCGAGAATCACTCAAATAACGACCTTTAGGTAATTTATAATCAGCATAGCTCGAATAAATACCGGCAGCACTGAAACGTAACTTTTCACCCGACTGTTTGTAGATGATAGAGTTTTGGGTTCCCATACTCACCGTTTCAAATTGTGCATTCACATCAACAGAAAATGAATTCTGCGGTGCAAAAGATCCGTCTTTCAGGTATAAAAGACCTCCCGTTGCATCACCCGTATAGATCAAAGACATGGGGCCTTTGATTACTTCTGCACTTTCCATCCCTGCTTGTGAAATACCAAGTCCATGATCACCTCCCCATTGCTGGTTATTGATACGCATTCCATTCAAAAAAGTCACAACGCGCATGCCTTGCATTCCTCGAATGACCGGTTTAGAATTTAAAGGACCATAAGATGCCATTTGAACACCGTCTATTTGCATCAAAGCTTCCGTGATTGTTAGTGGTGAAATCACACCCAATCGGTCTAGCTCAATGTAATCGGTTTTTTGAGTGGCACTACCTTGAAGGTCTCGTCGCTCAACACGAACCATAATCTCTTGCATATTGTGAGGGTCTGGTTCCAATGATAGCTCTAGAAAATCACAACAAGCTACGGAAATTGTCTTGGTTTCATAGGTCGCCATGCTTACTTCAAGCACCAGCAATTCTGGCCATTCTCCGTTGAAAGAGAAGGTGCCATCAGCATTGGAATAGGTTGCAAGGTTGAGCTCTTTAAGTTCAATTTTTGCACCAGGTATAGGCTGTTTATTTAAACCATCCGTAACCACTCCGGATAGCTTTTGTGCAAAGCACATAAATCCTGATAAGAACAGGATTGTTAAAGAAATTTTATTCATTATTTATTTTTATCGTTAACTAATTTGCAATCTAAATCATAACGATTGCGGGCGGACCCCGCAATTTGGGATATTGAATAGTTCCAATAGAAACCGAAAGAGATTTCATCGCCAAGGGAGCATAGCTTGTATTGACGGATAAGAATCTTAAGGGAAGATTAGGTGTGTCTACCGAATGAAAAGTATAAGTGCAAAGTTCGCAATCTGCCATATCGACAGAAAGATCGTTTTCATCCTGTTCATGGTCACAACAGGAAAAATTGTGACATTGCGTTTCTTTTACACAATCATGTAGCAGAGCCTTCGGAGCATGTATGAGCACCATTCCAAGCAAAACAAACAAAAGCAGTAATCTTCGCATCGGGTACAAAATTAATATCTAAAATTTGATAATGCAAGTGAGTTGCATTAATAAATGATATGACTCCGAATATTGATTCAAACGTAAACGTCAAAAACTTTCTATCACCATCTTGCTTAATCCTTAAATTTCCATTAAATTGGGCAAAATAGTTCCATGAAAAGCAGCATTTTGATCGCATTTGTTTTTGCAAATCTTTCTCTCTATTGTCAAATTGAGCTATCAAGAGATGTCATAGGTTCAGCCGGACAATCAGTATCCAACAATCATCTTCAAATGAGCTATACCATAGGAGAAACCTTTACAGCTACCATTCAAAATGATATTATTAAAACCCTTGGCTTTCAGCAAGCTGATGTCCTTCCTGCAACAGAAGTACCCTTTATTATTCCGGGTGGACTTTCTCCAAATGGAGATGGAATCAACGATAACTGGAACATTCAGGGACTTGAAGATTATCCTAATGCAAGTATTTCAGTCTTTGATCGTTGGGGTAAAAAACTCTTTTTTAGTACCTCTGCCTCAGCACCATGGGATGGAACATTTGACGGTAAGGAATTACCTACTGCGGATTATTATTACATCATCGAGCTCGATAATGGAGAAAAATACCACGGTGTGGTGACACTGAAAAAGTAAAGAAGCATGAGAAACATTTTTTGCCTTCTATTTATTTTACTAGTCGTTGGGTTAGACTATACCAATGCACAACAATTGCCTATGTACAGCCAATTCTTTTGGAATGACTTTGTCATCAACCCGGCCTACACAGGTGTCACAAATTCACCTCGCGTACAGCTAGGATACCGCAACCAATGGGGTGGTTTTGAAGGCGCACCATCAACTTATACACTAGGCGGTCACACGCTACTCAAAAACCAGCAGATGGGATTAGGAGGAATGCTCTTTATGGATGATGCTGGGGGTGCCGTAGCTCAAATGGGATTGATGCTGAACTACAATTACATTCTTAAGTTGAATGATAAGTCCAATTTATCTATGGCCATTTCGGGTGTACTTAACCAATACAGCTATGATGGCTCTGGAATTGCAAACATTGACCCAGACCCTAGCTTAAGTGGTAGTGTCAAGCAAATGTCTCCAGACATGAGCTTTGGGCTTTTGTATTCCTTAAATGATAAATTAAGGCTTGGATTTGGTGTCAATCAATTGATCCAAAGCCGACTAGCTAAGCTCGACGATTTAAATTCCCTTGAATTGGGAGAAAATCGATTGATTCGGCATTATAATTTTTCAACATCATACTCCTTTAAACTGTCAGAATCTTTTGATTTGAACCCTTACTTTCTAATGCGCAGTACCTTTATTGCTCCTTCTCTACTCGAAATAGGCGCTAAATCAACCTTTAATGATTTACTATTCTTTGGATTGAGCTACAGACATTCAGAATCTGCGATTGCAATGCTTGGGTTCAACTTTAAGAACACTGTTTTTGCCTATAGCTATGATTATTCCCTAACGGATATAAGCGCCTATTCAAGCGGATCTCATGAGGTATTACTGGCCTACCAATTCAATAAACCTGAACCAAAAAAAGAACCCCAAAAAGAGGAAAACCCTGACCGTGATGGTGACGGAATTCTTGACAAAGATGACCTCTGTCCTGACACACCAGGTTTAGAAGAATTTAAGGGATGCCCTGATACGGATGGAGATGGACTTTTTGACGCAGTAGATAATTGTCCTAAAACTTCTGGACCTTTAGAGAATAATGGTTGCCCCTATCCTGATACAGATGGCGATGGATTACTCGACAACGCTGATGATTGCCCGAGTATTGCTGGACCTATAGAAAACAGAGGTTGCCCCTATGAAGATACGGATGGTGATGGTCTACTAGACAAAGATGACGAATGTCCTAAGACAGCAGGGCCGATTGAAAATAAAGGATGTCCGATCATTGAACAAAAAGAACAAGAAATTCTGAATACTGCATTTAACAATCTCGAATTTGAAACTAATTTGGATGTCATCAAGAATGCTTCCAAGCCCTCACTTTTGGAGTTAGCCAATATACTTAAGAAAAAACCTATTTGGAAGATTCAAGTTTCTGGACACACAGACAATGTGGGTGACGATGATGCCAACATGATTCTATCTAAAAAGCGAAGTGAATCAGTCAAACGTTTCTTAATGCAAAATGGGATTGATGAGGGCCGAATAAAGACCCAATTCTTTGGTGAATCTAAACCTATTGAAGATAACTCGACTGCAGCGGGACGACAGAAAAACAGACGTGTAGAACTCAAGATAATTTTTGATTAAGCTTTTCAGTTTAAATTCGACTTAAGAAGCAACAAGTCCTCTTTTTTATTAACTTTATTTTTAACCTAAATTCGATTAAAATGAAAAAATTTGCCATCCTATTAACTGCCGCATTGGCCATGACCCTTTTGCTAGATTCCTGTTCTGTCCAAAAACGCTATCACAGAAAAGGTTTCACTGTAAATTGGAACAATGCCTCCGTTAAGATGAATAAAAACCGTAAGGTTATTCATTCTCAATCAATTCAAAAGGATATTATTGTTTCCAATTCAAAAAAGACAGAAAAGTTTAAAAATAAATATGAGGCACCGATTAAGATTGATTTGGCGAACAAGAATTTAAATCATCCTGTAGCAATCGATATGATGTTTAATGGACCACAAAACAACATCGGAGAGGAGAAAATAGAAAATAAGAAATTCAATAATGCCATCTTAAATCGAGCGTTGAGCAAAAAAGAGGTAAAATCAACTAAAAAAGAAGCCAAAGCAATTATAAAGGAAATAAAAAAAGAACAGAAAAAACAAGGCTCAAATACCGATATAGTATTGTTAGTTTTATTGGCGATTTTGCTACCACCCTTGGCTGTCTATTTGTATGAAGGATACTGGACAGATCGATGTACAATCAACTTGATTTTAACCTTACTGTGCGGAATCCCAGGAGTCATTCATGCTTTAATTGTGGTTCTTGAAGGCAGATAAAATATTTCGAGGCTTTAAAAAAATGCTCCTTGTAATTACACTTGGAGCATTTCTTTTTTTATTTTTTTTACCTGCAGAGTATTTTGACAAGGGACAGAGTATGTGTCTGTCTATGGTTTTTTTTGATATAGAATGTCTAGGGTGCGGTTTGACGCGAGGTATCATGCATCTCATGCATCTTAATATTCAAACCGCTTGGGAATTTAATAAGCTTTCTTTCATCATATTACCAATAGGGATTCTATTTTGGATCCATCTTTTTGGGATTTTAATTGAGAGAACTTATTTATCTTTTTTCAAAAGGTTCTACTAGGCAATCTTAAAAATGTAACCTCGAAAAAATATTTCCGTAATTAGTATGAAAACATTGAAATAAATAAATAAATAACCTACCGTAAATATTTATCCAAAAAAGTGAGCTCTGCCTCACTTTTTTACTTTATGCTTAAAATTTTAATGTTCTTCCCATTTATTTTAATTGAAGCCCCTACCCGCTCACTTTCCAAAATTTTTGCGGCAGGAGCATTACCAGAAACACACAATATATCCTTATCCTCGAACTGTATTCTCCCTAATGGTAAGCCAATGAAAAACCAACCAACGTTTGTCAATACTAGGCTACCAAATCTGACTTCACAAGAAACAGTAATCCTTTTCAGCTTTAATACTAGACTATCCATGGAAATTTGATTCTGAAGATTTTGAGCTGCTTTATTTCTTTCTTGTTGCATTAATTCCCTAGAAGTATCATGTTTATCTCCCGCTGTACTCTGTGTCTCAGAATCTATAGATTCCTGAATACCCTGTAGTATAATTGAAGCCTCCGAAATACTGCACCTAACCCTTTCATGCATTGCATCCAAAAAATCCGCTTTATTTATATCTTTTTCCATTTCAGACGAATAAAAAAACACTCATTAGAATGCAGTTTGGTACGAAAATAGTACTTTCAAATCATATTTAACATTATGAAAACCATCAGTCTTTTATTCCTTCTATTAAGCTATATTTCGCATAGCCAAAGCTCAATGTCACTTGTTTTTTTAGGAGATATTATGGGACATGGTGGTCAAATTGAAGCAGCTCATGATCCGACAGACAAAACATACAACTATGATATTGTTTTTAGTCAACTACGTGAAATCATCCAAAAACCTGACTTCGCCATAGCAAATCTTGAAGTGACATTAGCAGGAGCGCCATACACTGGATACCCTCAATTTTCATCGCCTGACGCACTTGCCGAGGCCTGTAAAAATAACGGTATTGACATTTTAGTTACGGCCAATAACCACTCATGTGATCGCGGCGGAAAGGGAATAATCAGAACCATAGATGTCCTCGATAGTCTCAATATTGCACACAATGGCACCTACAAAAATCCAAAAGATCGAGTATTGAGAAACTTAATGATTTTAAGAAAAGACGACATCAGAGTTGGAATGCTAAATTATACCTACGGAACAAATGGTTTAAAAGCGCCAAAACCAACCTCAGTGAATTACATTGATACCAATCAAATCTTATTGGATATTGAGCAGAGTCAGAATGAAAAGCTAGATGCCTTAATAGCCAATGTCCATTGGGGAATAGAATACCAAACACAACCCAATGCGTTTCAAAAAAAAATCACTGAATTTTTATTTCGAAATGGAGTAAATATAATTATTGGTGGTCATCCACACGTCTTACAGAAAATTGAATGGAATAAGGAAAAAGACCAGCTTGTCGCCTATTCTTTGGGGAATTTTGTATCAAATCAAGCAAGTGTGAATACGGATGGAGGAATGATGCTTGAAATTGAACTCGAAAAAAACAATGATCTATTAAATATCAAAAATGCCGGCTATCACCTTATTTGGGTCAATAAACCGACAAGAGCAAATAAAAAAGTATTTGAGGTACTCCCTTGTTCAAGTTACCCGGCAAAAAAACAAATAAAAAATCCAGAACACCTCTCTAGGATGAAGATTTTTATAAAGAACGCAAGAAAAATAATGTCTAAAAATCAGAACGTTAAAGAAATAAACCCCACTCTATTAGTAGATTGAAAAGTCTTTCTTCACACATTGTTGAACAATCGCCGCGCTATTTAATGCAAGCGGTATTCCTCCTCCGGGATGAACAGTTACCCCTGAGAAGTACAAACCTTTAATACTTGCCATAAAATTTGGGTGGCGGTAAAACGAGGACAGAATAGAATTAGATGCATTGCCGTAAATAGAACCATTTTTACCTGAATACATCCGTTCCATAATTACAGGATCAATATTCTCTTCAGTCTCGATCAATTCAGAGATATCTTCGTGAAGTTGTTTACTTAGTTTGCGAATTATACTGGACCTAACTTTTTTCTTCTGGACCTCCCAGTCCTGACCCGAGTCAATTGGTGCATTCACCATCACAAACCAATTCTCACAACCTGATGGAGCATCTTCTTTTTGCATTTTGGAAGAAATATGAAGGTAAACTGTAGGGTCATCAGATAAACTCTTTTGCCGAAATATTGAATTGAATTCACCTTCATAGTCCTCTGAAAAGAAAATATTATGAACATCAAGTATGTCAAATGATTTCCGAATGCCCCAGTAAAAGACAATTGCAGAGGTCGATTTTTCTTGTTCCAATATTTTTCGAGGCCCTCTTAATTTAGGCAAAAGCTTTTCATAGGTGAAATGCACATCCATATTGCTTACAATAATATCGCACTCATGTTTTTGCTCATCAGCAATAATTCCGTCAACCTTACCATCAGCGTAGAGAATTTCGTCCACACGTGACTTGAGATGAAACTGCACACCCAATTCAATGGCTTTTTTATAAATGGCATCACTTATTTTGACCATTCCGCCATTCGGCATGAAAGGTCCGATGTTGAGCTCCAGATGGGCAATTATATTAAACATGGCTGGGCTCCGGTAAGGGTCGCTACCATTATAGGTGGCAAATCGATTAAATATTTGTGCAGTTTTAGGGTTATCGAAATCTCTAGTGTTTACGCTATTCATGGATGAGAACAATCCGTAAAATGGGATGCGATAAATGGCATTGAAAATATTTCGATTCAACCATTGCTTGATCCGATGCAATGAGGACTCTATGAAAACAGCGTATACGGCCTTATAATTAAATTCGAGACGCTTTAAAAACCTTTCTATTTTCTTCTGGTCTTCCCCTAAGTTTTCTGATAAAGACTGAGCCACAGCTTTGGTTCCTGTCGGTAGGGGAATTCTTGTACCATCCTCAAAGAAATAGCAACAAGAAACAGGTAGCTTTGTGTAAGTGAAGTCGATGTTAGAGGGATTCTGCACTGATAACAGCTCATCAATAAGATGGGGCTCCGTGAATACCGAAGGACCGACATCAAATCGATAACCTTTCAAGGACTTTGAATTGATCTTACCCCCATAAAAAGCATTTTGCTCGAAAACATGTGTTTCCAGCCCCAAGGATGCCATTCTAATAGCACTTGCCATTCCTCCAATACCCGAACCGATGATGATTGCTTTCATTAAGCCAATTCAACAATTCTTGCATCATTTTAGTTCGAATCAGAAGAAAATTAAAATAAAACCAGTTGAATAATCAAATAAAGAAGATGTAAAAATGACATTAACCCTCTATTTTACAAGGATTTGAGCCAGTTTTATTAACAAAATAGGTCACTTATCAACATTTTATGCACTTTTTACCCCTCAAACCTTGACTGACATTGATATTCAGATATATTTGTTATGATAAATATTTATTAATTATTTAAAACAACTCATTATGAACAAAGCAGAATTAATTGACGCGATGGCAGGTGAAGCTGGATTATCTAAAGCTGATGCTAAGAAAGCATTGGATGCTTTTGTAGGTGCAACAACTGGTGCATTAAAAAAAGGTGACCGTATTTCTTTAGTAGGATTTGGATCTTTTTCTATCACTAGAAGAGCAGCTCGTGCAGGACGTAACCCTAAAACGGGTGCGGTTATCCAAATTGCAGCTAAAAACACAGTGAAATTCAAAGCAGGTGCTGACCTATCGTCTAGCGTAAACTAAGAATTTACACCGATTTTAAAGGCCATCATTCAATGATGGCTTTTTTTATGCTTTTTATTTAGAAAAAACCTAAGTAGCCGACTGTTTTTTAATGATTTTCCAAAACAATGCAGGAAAAAACCTTTTCAAGGTTACTGCCTTAACCTCCTTGTTACCAACTAAAACCTCACGTTTTCTTTTCGATACGGCATGCAGGAGCTGAAAGACACATTCTTCAACAGACATACCTGTTTCCTGATTATGGTCCATTTCTCCGTGCTGTTCGCCTCTGGAATCTAGAGCATTCGTCGAAATAGGTGTATTTATCTTACCCGGACAAGCGATTGTGACGGAAACCCCATACTTCTCCTCCTCCAAGGAAAGGGATTCATAATAGCCGTGAAGTGCATGCTTAGAGGCGCTATAGCTTGATCTCAAAAAGAAACCGAACTTTCCAGCAATACTACTGATTACCAAAACCTGTCCACGACTATCTCGCAATTTTGGCAACACCCTTTTCATTAAGAATACATTGCCAAAAAAATTCACTTCCATAATTCGCCTAACAACATCCTCTGATGAATCAGCTGCGGTCGCCCTTTGGCTTACACCACCATTTTGTATGAGCAAATCAATTCGATCAAAACGAGCTTCAACACGCTGCATCAAACCCTCAAATTCATCAGTTTTGGCCAAATCCATCGGAAGAACCATATGTTCCTCCGTGCGGGGTAAGCTTTCTTTCAAATCTATTAATACATCCTCTTTTCTAGATGAAAGAATAAGCTTTGCGCCAAGCTTGGAAAGCTGAATACTAAGTTCTTTACCTATTCCAGAACTTGCACCTGTAATCCACACTATCTTACCTTGAAAATGATTTCTTTTAGACATAAAACAAAGATACAAAACAAATAAATGTTGGTTCATTTGATAATCCTTACTTTTATAGGCGTAATTATGACGAGCAAAGAAGAAATACAAAAACATTTTGATGAAGCGACTGAGGTTTTAAGAGCATTCAATAATCCAGAGAATATAGATGCGATACATCGAGCACTAGTTGTTATGGTTCAAGCTTTAAGAAATGGAAATAAAATAATTAGCTGTGGGAATGGCGGATCAATGAGTGATGCCATGCACTTTGCCGAAGAGCTAAGTGGGCGATTTAGAAATGAACGCAAAGCATTAGCTGCACTATCCATATCCGATCCAACGCACATGTCCTGCGTAGCAAACGATTACGGCTACGAATACGTCTTTTCGAGATATATTGAGGCAATAGGAAGTCAAGGAGATGTATTGTTAGGTATTTCTACTTCTGGCAATTCGATCAACGTCATTAATGCCGTAAAGGCTGCACATGAAAAAGAGATGCAAGCGGTAGTGCTGACCGGTAAAACAGGAGGGGAAATCTCAAATATTGCAGATATTGAAATACGCGCACCCTACAGCAAGTTTGCCGACCGTGCTCAAGAAATACACATCAAGGTAATTCACGCGCTAATTGACGGTATCGAAAAAGAACTTAAGATTTCTTAGCAGTGTGCGCCAATTTAATGGACTCCAACTCTTCTTTTGAATACCTTCTGATTCGAATATTCAAAAATCCATAGAGCAACGTCATTATTGGACTTATTAAATTAAAAAAGCAAAACATCCAATAACTTCCTGTTGCTACTCCGAGTACACCAGCATGATAAGCTCCACAAGTATTCCAGGGAATTAGCGGGGATGTAACAGTACCAGAGTCTTCTAAAGTCCTACTTAAGTTCTCTGGCTTTAAACCATTGTCCTTAAACTCTTTAGAAAACATTCTTCCCGGAACCACTATGGCCAAGTATTGGTCAGATGTCGTCGCATTAAAAAAGATACAGGTACCTGCTGTTTTAGCAATTAGTGAACCTGCAGATTCACGGGCATTGATAAAGCTAGAAGTGATTTTCTTGAGCATACCGGTTACCTCCATTGCACCGCCAAAACACATTGAACAAATCACCAACCAAATTGTGTTCAGCATCCCACTCATCCCCCCAGTCGATAAGAGATCGTTCATTGCAACATTTCCCGTTTCAATGTTCGATGCTCCCGCAATGGTATTAAAAAAAGTCATATATGAGGAAATAAAATAATCATCAGTAATACCGGAAAGCTGATTCACAATGGATGGCTGCGCAACAATTGCAGCAACACCTCCAGCCAAAGTCCCAAAAAACAGAGCTGGTAAGGCATCCCATTTCATAATAATTAATCCTATTACTACCGCAGGCACAAGGAATAGCCAGGCAGAAATATTGAAAGTTTGATCAAGCGTTTGTTGCATCGACTCTATCCCTGCGAGGTCAGTTTTTGAATCTAATGATAAACCGATAAATAAAAAGATTAGAAGGGAAATCATTAGGGTTGGTATTGTGGTATACATCATGTACCTAATATGAGTAAATAGGTCTGTCCCAGCCATTGCGGGCGCTAGATTCGTAGTATCTGATAAAGGAGACATTTTATCCCCGAAATAAGCACCTGAGATAATCGCTCCTGCAATCATTCCCTCACTGATTCCCATAACGCTACCAATCCCTAAAAGTGCGATACCTACAGTGGCTATTGTACTCCATGAGCTGCCTGTAGCCAAAGCCACAATAGCGCAAATCAAACTGGTAGCGACAAGGAAAAAGCTCGGACTCAAAATATCAAGACCGTAGTATATCATTGTCGGTACAACCCCGGAAATCATCCAAGTCCCACTCAATGCGCCAATAATCAGTAAAATCAATACTGCACCCAACGAGGACTTAATGCTATTGATCATTCCCTCTTGAATTACTTTCCAAGAAAATCCTTGTCCCATTCCTATACCGGCAGCAATGACCGCTCCAAACAATAGGGCAATCTGATTTGGCCCTCCTGTTGCATTGTCACTGAAAACATAAACATTAAAGGACAGTAATGAAATTAAAACAACAATGGGAATGAATGATTCTACAAACTTTGGCGACCTCGTGTTTTCTATCATGCATGAATAGTTTGATTAAAAATACACATAATAATTCAGCGACTAGTGAACCGCATTACCCCCCATCTGTTATTTTTGTTATATGAAGGATGCTGTTGTAATAAAAGGTGCGAGAGTCCACAATTTAAAAAACATAAACATAGAAATTCCACATGGATCATTTACAGTGATTACTGGCGTTTCTGGCTCTGGAAAAACCTCTCTTGCATTTGATACCTTGTTTGCTGAAGGGCAAAGAAGATTCATTGAAAGCATGTCTTCTTATGCACGACAGTTCCTAGGTAAACTAGACAAACCGGATATGGATTCTATGAAGGGAATTGCACCTTGCATCGCCATACAACAAAAAGTAAGCACCAACAATCCAAGATCTACGATAGGCACAACAACAGAGATATACGATTATCTCAAATTACTATATGCCCGCACCGGTGTCACTTTTGATCCAACGACGAATGAACCCGTAGTGAAACAAACAACTAGCGAT
Source organism: uncultured Flavobacteriales bacterium (assembly GCA_913051935.1). Classification (GTDB taxonomy): domain Bacteria; phylum Bacteroidota; class Bacteroidia; order Flavobacteriales_D; family Crocinitomicaceae; genus UBA952. The sequence continues at coordinate 4,209 of CAJXCU010000022.1, read as the reverse complement.
GTTATTTCCTTCCTAAAAACGAAAAACAAAACTCAGAAAATAGCAATTTTATCCCCCATTAAAAATCCGAATTTAAACATAATACAAAACTATGAAAAACAAGGATTTAAAAGAGTTTTAGTAAACAATAAGTTTAATTTATTATCGGCATATAAACCAAAGAAAAATGAAACCCCATATTTGGTAATTGACCGAATTGTTTGTGACTTTTCCGAGGAAAGTAATTTAGGCCGTTTTGCAGACTCAATAGATATGGCTTTTGAGGAAGGAGATAGCTACTGCGTTCTACTCAACCCAGATTCAAATGAGCTCAAAACCTTCTCTAAAAAATTTGAATCTAATGGAACTGCTTTTCAAGAACCGAACGTACATTTCTTCGCGTTTAATAATCCTTTCGGTGCCTGCAAAACGTGTGAGGGCTACGGCCAAGTTCTGGGAATAGATGAAAAACTTGTTATTCCAGACACCTCGCAGAGCATTTATGAAGGAGCTATTGCGCCGTGGAGAGGAGATATCATGGGAAAATACTTAAATAAACTAATTTACAGTGCAGATGAGTTTAATTTTCCCATTCATCGCCCAATTGAAGACTTATCGAAAGAACAATATGATTTACTATGGAGCGGGAATAAGCATTTTATGGGACTTAACCGATTCTTTAAATATTTGGAAAGTAAAACCTATAAAATCCAATATAGAGTCATGCTCTCACGATATAGAGGCAGAACAAACTGTAATGAATGCAAAGGAACTCGACTAAGAGGAGATGCCGGTTATGTAAAAATCAATGGTAAATCCATACAAGACCTAGTGCTAATGCCCGTCAACCGCTGTCTCGAATTCTTCCAAGGGCTTGAGGGCCAGTTTGATGACAGCAGCGTTACGAAAAGGATTCTTCCTGAAATAATTAATAGACTCAGCTATTTGTGCGATGTCGGCCTAAATTATTTGACACTAAATCGCCAGTCAAATACGCTTTCTGGTGGTGAATCGCAAAGAATTCATCTCGCAACCGCTTTGGGTAGCTCACTTGTTGGCTCAATATACATTTTAGATGAACCATCTATAGGACTGCACCCAAAAGACACAGAAAACCTCATAGGCGTCTTAAAAAATCTTCAAAGGCTAGGTAACACAATTGTCGTCGTGGAGCATGAAGAAGAAATCATGCGTGCTGCAGATCGAATTATTGACATCGGACCTAAAGCCGGTATATTTGGTGGCGAAATAGTTTTCAATGGAACGTTTAAACAAATTTACAAGTCCATTCATAGTTTAACAGGAGCATATTTAAAGGGGACGAAAGAGATCCAGCCCCCATCAAAAAGAAGAAAATCTAAACATAAAATAACCATAACAGGGGCACGTCAATTCAATTTAAAGAATATCAACGTAAACATTCCACTCAATTGTTTGACCTGTGTAACTGGTGTATCCGGCTCAGGAAAGTCATCCTTAATAGGTGATATACTATACCCTGCACTTCGAAAAACAAAAGGGATTAGTAATGATACACAAGGAGACTATATATCATTATCGGGTAATCTAGATGCGATTCAAAACATAGAGTACATCGATCAAAATCCAATTGGAAAATCTTCCAGAAGTAACCCTGTTACCTATGTTAAGGCTTTTGACGAAATTAGAGACCTGTTTTCTCAACAAAAGATTTCAAAAGCCAGAAATTACAAGCCAGGATTTTTCTCTTTTAATGTAAAAGGTGGAAGATGTGAAGATTGTGAAGGAGAAGGAACGATTACTGTAGGTATGCAATTTATGGCTGACGTACATCTCGAATGTGAAACGTGCAAAGGAAAACGCTACAAAAAAGAAACCCTCGACGTGCTTTACCGTGAAAAATCAATTCACGATATTCTTGAGCTTAGCTTAGATGATGCCCTAACTTTTTTTGGCGAGAAACCAGAACGTCTTACAACGAAAATCATACGAAAGATTCAACCACTTGTAGATGTAGGATTGGGCTACCTAAAGTTAGGTCAAGCCTCAAGTACAATGAGTGGTGGTGAGGCTCAGCGGATTAAACTCGCCTCTTTTTTAGCAAAAGGGAATAAGCTCGGTTCAACACTTTTTATATTTGACGAACCAACCACTGGACTTCATTTTTACGATATAGAGAAGCTAATTATCGCATTTAATGCGCTAATCGATATTGGTCACAGTATTGTTGTTATCGAGCACAACACAGAGATTCTTAAATGCGCCGACCATATTATTGACCTCGGACCAGAAGGAGGAGAAAATGGAGGCAATTTGTTGTTTGCAGGAACTCCCGAAGAATTGTTAAAAGAAAAAAAGAATGATACAGCTCGATTTTTAAAAAAAGCCTTAACGCGTTAAATCGACTACAATGTTTAATTTAGAGGGCCATGAGCACAAAAATTACAATAGCCATTGATGGGTATTCCGCCTGCGGCAAAAGCACCTTAGCGAAAGCCTTGGCGAAAGCGCTTGACTATTCCTTTATTGACTCAGGTGCCATGTATAGAGGCGCAGCCCTATTTTTTTACCGACAAGGCCATGTAACTGAAAAAAAGATGGATATAGAAGCCATTGAACTGTCCATTTCAAATCTCGATTTGTCGTTTAAAATTCATAATGCAAAGAACTGTTTGTATTTACATAATGAAAATATAGAGGATGAAATAAGACAGGCACATGTTGTAAATATTGTGTCAAAAGTAGCTACGATAAGAGCAGTAAGGATAGCGCTCGTTAAACAGCAACAGAAGATGGGAGAAAATGGAGGCATTGTAATGGATGGACGTGATATAGGATCCGTTGTATTCCCAGATGCACAGCTCAAAATATTTGTGACAGCCAGTCCCGAAATACGTGCACAAAGAAGGTATGCCGAACTGCAACAAAAAGGCATTCCACAATCACTTGAAGAGGTACAGTTGAATTTAATAAAAAGAGACCACATTGACTCTACACGCGAGGAGAGCCCGCTTGTTCAGGTTCAGGATGCCATTGTTCTTGACAACAGTAAACTAACAAAAGAAGAACAACTCGAATGGGTTCTCGAAAAGGCAAGAAAAATAATCAGTTCTATGCATTAGAGCTGACCGCTTAATTTAAAATAACGTTCTAAAAGTTTAATAGATAGCAAATCCTCTAGGTCTTGGTTTTGAAATCTAGCCACGTGCTCATGGGCATTTACAATAATTTTTTCTGCCTCTCGTATTTGGATCGAATAGTAATCAATTTTTTCCTCCAAATCACTAAAATCAGACCTTATCTCCACATAATGTATCCCCGGCTCTAAGAGACCTTCCATGAACCATGTCTCATACCTTGGCTTCGGCATGAAACAAATAGAATTTGAGGACATAGCCCACTTAAGATTGGTTGATACGTCATTTCCTTCAGGACAAAATATAAACTTGTAATCTAGCTGAGCTTCTTTGGACATAAATTGCTTTTGCCATGGAACATTCTCCTTAGGACGATTGGTCTGTCCCACATTACATTTTGGATGGTCATAAAACTGCTTAACGAACTCTCTTCGTAGCTTTTGATAGGCCCCACCGCGCCAAACCAATCCATTTTTCTTTTCAGAAAAAGATTTTGAATCATTTACCCAATGAAAATGTCTTTTTTTATTCAGCTTAAAAAGAATAGAATTTTCATTGGAATTGCTAATCGCTCGGGCTTTTATTATGGTAGGAATATCCCTTGCATCCGTGTTGTCTCCAAAATGATACATGAAAAGCGCTTCTCGAGGAAAATAATGTAAGAAATCCTTCAAATCAAGATAATATTCACTTCCTTTTGTACGTCTGAACGTAGCAATTGACTGTGCACCACCCCCTAGCTTAAATGGCTCTTTTAATTTAATATAGTAACGGATTCTTGCATCCAATTCTTCTGGGACACATTGCTTCTCAAACTCCATGAGCCGCTTGTATTTTTTATCAAAAAAAGACTGAGGTAGTACGTTGTATCCAAAGCGTTTGATATAATAGAATGGTTTAAAAGACATATCTAAGCCTAATATGTATTGAATCTTTTCTTTATTGCGTATGAAATGAGCACTGAAGACAAATATAAGTAATCATCTGACTGTTACCTTGGAGGCATAACACTTCATCATATCAATTAATTTAAGAATTTACTTGATAAGCGTAATATGACCTGTGAGCTCGTAGGCCCTTTGGTCATACCACCTGAAATTTATCTTCCAGGTAT